>JBCDHA010000320.1:0-5089 GCA_038750705.1 Bacteroidota bacterium | reverse complement strand
TTTAATTTGGAAAAGGGCTCGGTTACAAAGATCAACACCGCCTCTCCATCGTGCACTTCACCGTATCTTGACTGCTTTAATTCATACGAAGTGATTTCGGCTTTGCCCGCATACCAATAATTATTAAACTCAGAATTAACTGCTTTAACTATAGGTAAATTTGATTCCTTATCATTCGCTACCGGGGCACAACCAATGATTAAACCACCGCACAGAACACTTACTATGAAAGGTATTTTAAAATTTGACATGTTTATTGATCCATTATTACCGTATTCCTGATAAAACCTAAACCCATCACCGCTATTTCACAGGTCAGCGAAAGTTTCCTTTCTACTAAAGAAATAACCTCTTTTAATGGAGACTATCTGGTTAATTTAAACGCTGCCGGATGACAACTAGTTCTTTTATTTTTAACGTTGAGGCAGAATTTACTTTTCTTTGACCGCAAAATCCAGAAATCTCTATCTTAGCGCATCTTAAGGATAAAATTACTTCATTGAAAGAAAGTACCAACTGGATTCATGTCATAGTTTTAGCTGTAGTTTTCCTGGCGGCATTCTCTTATACGTTCGATTCTAAACTGGCAATGCTTGGTGACAATGCCAGCTACTACATGCTGGGTAAGGCAATTGCCCAGGGAGAGGGCTATGTAAATATTTCAAACATTGCCAAGAGGCCAAACAATCACTATCCTCCCGGCTATCCGTTAATTATAAGCGGTGTAATGTTATTTTCAGACCATTTGGTTCCAATTAAGATCGCTACCGGGCTTTTGGGGCTTGCCGGACTCCTTGTCTTCTATTTTCTTGCGCTAAGATTACTTAAAGACGAAATAATGGCTCTGGGGGTAACTCTCCTTGCTATATTGAACGCTCACGTGCTATGGTATTCGTCATTGATCATGTCAGAAGTGCCTTTTTTATGCTTTAGTGTGATGGCCGTTTTCTTTTTCACTAAAACAAACCAGGAACGGTTTACCTTCAAAGACAAATATGTATGGCTAGCTTTAGCTTGCCTTATTATCGCCTACTATATCCGTTCTTTAGGGGTAGCTTTAATGGGCGGGTTTGTGCTCGCGTTACTTTTCAAAAAGAATTGGAAATCAATCGCTATTTATGTTGGGGTATTTGCCGTGGCTATAACTCCATGGTTCATTCGCGGAAGTAACCTGGGTGGCAGCTCATATATACGACAGCTAAAAATGATCAACCCTTACCAGCCTGCACTTGGCCAGGCCGAGTTGGGAGATTTTATTGACCGTTTTTTTGAAAATTTCAGTAGGTATGTTACCAAAGAATTGCCCGATGCTGTTTTTCCTGTTTTTGAGCCTAACTATGGTCAGGAAGCAACCGGCGGCCAGTGGCTGGCCGGCTTTCTTTTACTGGCCATCATGATCTTTGGCATTATTAAGCTTAAAAATCACCGGTGGCTTGTTGTTGGATACCTGTTAGGCACCTTCGCTATTCTAATGCTTTGGCCGCAAGTCTGGATTGGAGTCAGGTTTATTGTCGCCATCGTTCCATTCTTAATTCTTCTCTTTATAAATGGCCTGTTTCATGCAGTTAAATTCGTTGTGAAAAAATCAAGTGACAAAGTGGTTTCAGGAGCATTAATGATTTTTTTCCTGCTTTTCCAGTTTAGCGCAATAGCGGATATTCATAACCAGGCCAAAGAAAAGTATTCTGCTGGGTGGAAGAACTACTTCGAGATCGCCAAGTGGCTAGATAATAATGTGAAGGAGGAAACAGTAGTAGCGTGTGGTAAACCCTCACTTTTTTTCCTGTATGCCAATAAATACACTTTACGGTACAAATTTGCCCGTCCTGACGAGCTGCTGACTCACCTGGAAGAAAGGCAGGTAGATTATGTGGTTATTGATCAGGTGTACGGAAATACGCTGCGGTACTTATTACCGGCCGTCAGGCAATACCCTGAGCGCTTTCAGCAAGTTCATCACCTTCCTAACCCTGACACTTATTTACTTAAGTTCAAAAGATGATTAAAACGCTGTCAATCATCATTCCGGTCTACAATGAAGAACGGACTATTCGCACCATTTTAGACAAAGTTTTAGCTGTAGAGCTAATCCATGGTATCCGTAAAGAACTCGTTGTGGTAAATGATGCGTCGAAGGACAACTCTGCCCGGATTATTCAAGAATATAGCATTGAACACGCAAAAGCGGATATTAAATTTTTTGAGCAGCCTAAAAATATGGGAAAAGGAGCTGCACTGCACCGTGGCATAAAAGAGGCCTCAGGCGAATACCTGGTTATTCAGGACGCCGACCTAGAATATGACCCGAAAGAATTTAATCTATTACTCCAACCGGTTGTAGATGGCGCGGCCGATGTTGTTTTCGGCAGCCGTTTTCTAGGAGGTAATCCACATCGAATTCTATTCTTTTGGCATTCTATAGGTAATAAATTCCTTACTTTTCTTTCCAATATGTTCACCAATCTGAATCTTACAGATATGGAAACGTGCTACAAGCTTATGGATTCCAAAATGGCAAAATCGCTTCATCTCAAGGAAAAGCGTTTTGGCTTTGAACCGGAAGTTACCGCTAAATTATCCCGGATACCTGGCATGCGCATGTTCGAAGTGGGAATATCCTATTATGGCCGAACCTATGCCGAAGGAAAGAAAATAAATTGGAAAGATGGCTTCAGAGCCATATATTGTATATTACGCTATAACCTCTGGTGAACATATTAATAACACTGCGGTTACATATGCGAAATGTAAAATATCTATATTCATAATTTAATTGACATAAAGTTCTGTGCAGAAGGCTAAGGTCTATAAAGGCATATATTACATTAGAATCAGTGATCTTCCTGAAGAACAGCAGATCCAGATTAAAAATATCGAATCACGAGATTTAATTATAAAGATTCTTACGGAGTCTGAGCTTATGTCTGATTGTATCACGTATGATGACTACCGCAAGTGGTACCAAAATATTTACACGCAGGTTTCTCCCATAGAAGTTGAGGTAGCCAATGAGCCTCAGAAAGTGGGCTTTATGCAGCGGTTGAAACATCGCCTACTTCCAAACACCTAAGGGCACGATTTCCATTACGTTTTGCTCATAATCGTTAAAATAAAATGACTCCTGCCCGGTGCTCCAAATCACGGTATCGGTTATTTCGATGCCCTTGTCAATAATTTTTTGTTTTACCTTGTCATAATCACTCGGATCTACCTCAAAGGCAAAATGCTGATTCCCCTTGGCAAAATGTGGTGGAGGTGAGGTTTTTAATCTGCTATCCTCGGGATTAAAGCATAACAACACTGACAGTCCTACACGAAAAAAAATGTGCTTATCCGGTAAATAACTGATCACATCAAAACCCAGTTTACCATGATAGAACGCCTTCGCTTCCTCCAGATCATTTATATACAAACAGGACTCTTTGATCTTCGTAATTTCTTTCATTTCGTCAATAAATTTAGGGGATAAAAGTGAGTGCCGCTACCGGTATAAGTGGGATTATTTTAACTTTGCGAGCTTATATCAGACCGTGACAAAGCTTTTTCAAGGCATGCTTGTAAAATTTCTAATTTGGCGTATAAAGCACGTCAATAACAAGACTTTCATGCTGGTACTCGCCGGGCTGATCGGTGTGATATCCGGCTGTGCCGCAGTACTACTCAAGGAAACGGTCCACCTGATACAGCACGCACTTACCAGTGATTTCGATATCGAATATGCCAATTACTTTTATTTCGGCTTTCCGTTAGTCGGCATTCTCATAACGGTGCTAATTACAAAGTTTGCCTTAAAAGAAAAATTGGGCCACGGCATTACTCAAATACTATATGATATCTCGAAAAAGTCGAGCATTATTCGGAGGACCAAGATGTATTCCAGAATGCTGACAAGCGCTATCACGGTGGGTTTTGGTGGCTCTGTTGGCCTGGAGGCCCCCATTGTCGTTACCGGTTCGGCCATAGGGTCAAACGTGGGTAGGCTAATGCACTTAAATTACAAAAAACGGACGTTACTTATTGGCTGTGGTGCAGCAGGTGCGGTTTCAGCTATATTCAACTCCCCGGTAGCAGGTGTCATATTTAGCCTGGAAGTAATCCTGGCGGATGTGACTATAGCTATGTTTATTCCCCTACTGCTGGCATCGGTGACAGGCGCTTTAATTTCTCTTACACTTCTTGGTGATGACGTGCTGTTTTCCTTCAAACTCGTTGATTCTTTCGAGGCAATAGATACACCCTACTATGTTTTGTTAGGTGTTGTGTGCGGTTTGGTATCGGTTTATTTTACCAGGATCACTTATAAGGTAGAGCACCTGATTTCTAAAGTAGGTAACGTGCTGGGCAGGGCGGCGTTAGGGGGGATACTTCTGGGACTCATCATATTCGTTTTTCCTCCAATATTTGGTGAGGGCTACAATACAATTAAGCTTTTGTTGGCCGGAGAGGGCACAGATATTCTGAACACCTCATTATTTTTTGGAGAGGTAGATAATATTGGAATGGTACTGGTCTTCATCCTGGGTGTACTACTTGTAAAACCTGTAGCATCTGCGCTTACCATTGGTTCCGGAGGTAGTGGAGGTATATTTGCGCCATCCTTATTTCTGGGAGGTATAACGGGCTTTTTATTTGCATCAAGTTCAAATGTACTTGGCTGGGGATCTATGAGCACAAGTAATTTTACGCTGGTAGGAATGTGCGGTGTAATGAGCGGCGTACTTTATGCACCCTTAACTGCCATCTTCCTCATAGCAGAAATTACAAGCGGTTACGAATTATTTGTTCCGCTAATGTTAGTATCTGCAATATCATACAGCACCAGTTCCATCTTTGAAAAACACTCGCTCTATACAAAACATCTTATTGAAAGAGGAGACTTGATTCAGTACGACAAGGATCGTCAGGTATTGAGCCAAATTGATCTTTCAAAGATCATTGAAAAGGATTTGCTGACCATAAAACCCGATGCCAATTTGGGCGAGTTGGTCAATCTTGTAAAAGTCTCAAAACGAAACATTTTCCCAGTGGTTAATGAGGCGCAGAAACTACTCGGTGTTGTAACATTAGATGATATCAGAGAGATAATGTT
>JBCDHA010000319.1:0-5107 GCA_038750705.1 Bacteroidota bacterium | reverse complement strand
TGTAAATGCCACCTTAGAATTGATAGATCAGCTCTCAGCCAAAATGTCCATACCTCTCATAACACAAGGTATATATGTATGGGTTTATAGTCATCTATTAGAAAACCAGGCAGAATTTACAATAAAGAGCTTCACGCAAAGATTTATTCAATTCATAGCTCGAAGCAGCGGATCTAACACAATAGAATTGACAATAGAAATAAGAAGGCATGCCAAAAAGATAATGGTGAAAAGAAAGGAGTTTGGGGTTGTCTTTAAAATACTGGAAGAAATCATCAATTCAGATGAGGTCCATAAAACCAATGAACTCCAAAGCACCCAATCAAAAGATCATAAATTGACGGACGATACTGCTGCTTTGCTTGTCCCCCACTCCAACCTTGAGTCTACCGAAGCAAGGATCGGTGTATTGTTGCACTACTGGGCCTACTTGGAATTACCCCGGTGGTTATCACAAGAACGCCCTGAAGTGGCTGATGTTCCGGCGCTAAAGAACTTGGTCATCAAGCACCACCTTGCTCACTTTGTAAAGAAGATGAAAGCGTCAGGATATGAATCTCGGATTATAACCGGGCTTATTAAGGATATTCCCCTTTCCGCTTTTTTTCGGATCATCAGTGTAAGATTTTATCACGTCTCTGGTTATGTGAATTCTGTTCTAAAACTGACACGTCTGCTCTCGTCTAAAATATCGGTACCCCTCATAACCAATGGCTTATATATCTGGGTTTACAGCTACCTGTTAAAAAGCGAGGGAGAATTTACAGCACAGAGCTTTACGCTAAGATTTATCCAATTTATCTCTGTAAACAACCGATTAAACAATAAAGAATTAACCAAAAAACTGCTTGACCTTGCAAGCAAGACCGAAGAGGGTGTCAGCCAGTTTGAAGTGATTCTGGAAATATTAAGATCACTGGTTGATGTTAAGGAACTTCATAAAATCAAAGAAAATGCAATTACCGCCAGCCAGGAAGTAGGGCAAAAAGCGCAATTAGATAATTTCATCGACGCTCTGGGTTCCTATATACGTTTTGGCACCATGCCTCTGGGTATGTACAACACCATTTTTTCTAAAGAAGAGTTCTTACAGGCCTTTGATAATTTAACGGAGAGAGATACTCGCCAAGTTGAGGAGCACATACGTGGGTTGCTATCAAATCGGATGTTGCTCGAAAACTTTGTGAAAAGGGCTGAAGATCAGGTACTCCGCCGTATAGTGAAGATTTTTAGTGCCGGACGATTCGCAGAATTTGAATCGTGGATGAAGGAAATGAAAGAATTCATCAGCCTATCAATGGAATACGAGGATGCCACCTTGGCAAGATTTATTCCATCTATGACGCTACTTTCTTTGCTCTTAGGTAGAAATAGTACATTGATTTCTTTAATTCAATTCATAGAACATGCTTTAAGCTCCCTCTCCTCACAGGTTACTAACCAATTTATGTTAGGTGAGAAGATAGTCGCCTATAAAACCCGTAGTGAAGCATCAACCTATTTTGTTAAGACATTGGAAACTGTGGAAGCATCCATTAAGGAAAAAGGGAGGCAAACTATATTACAAAAATTACTGACGGAGAAACCCGATACCAAGAAAGAAGTGCCAGTCAGCATTTCCGGAAAATTACGTGTACAAAATGCGGGGATAGTTTTGGTAGCACCATTCCTATATCGATACTTTGAAAAACTTGAAATGACGCAAGAGGGTATGTTTAAAACAGATGAACTTTCCTGGAGGGCGGTCCAGCTCGTTCAGTTTTTAGCATCCGGCAGCACAGAAGCCTACGAACACGATTTGATACTTAATAAAATCCTTTGTGGAGTTGATATTGATATACCCATTGAGCGTAAGATTGAGCTGACAAGTCTTGAGTTGGAGGTTTCCGAAAGTCTCTTATCCGGCGTCTTACAAAATTGGGATAAAATAAAGACAGAATCTTTGGATGCGCTACGCGAAGGATTTCTTATGCGCGAGGGATATTTGGAAGATGCAGAAATGAGCTGGACACTTGAGGTAGATCGCAAAGCCATGGATGTGCTTGTGGATTTGATTCCCTGGTCATTCAGCACCACAAAACTTTCATGGATGAAAAAGAGCCTTACTACTATCTGGCAATCGGACGAGTATAGGAATTTAATGTAGCAATTCAGGATCAGATATTGGATAAATAAGCCAAGATATAGAAGAAAAACCCATAATAGTATTATATTCACAATAAATAGTTTTATGGGTTCGTCAGATGCCAAATCAACCGTAAGCAATGTGAACCAGCTAAAGCACAGCTTACAAGTGATCAAGCAAGATATAATCTGGCTAACAAAACTAATTGAGCTGCGCATTGAGCAGCATTTTAAAGACAATGAAACTCAGGATGTCTTTTCATTACTACCCCCGGAAGATTTATCTGATAATGACTCCTTCTATTCATATCTTATTGAAAAGTACAATTTTAGCAATTCAGAAAGGGTCATTCTTCTAATGTCTCTTGCAGTTCATGTTTCCCCTACCTGTTTTGATATTTTCTTTAGCAAAAATGAAAACTATAACCGCGGCTATACTGAATTTGGGGGAGTAACGGGAACTGCCCACAATGGCTTCATTCCAACGGGTGAAACGGCTTCTTTCTTATTGTGCGGTCGCGACTTAGAGAAGCGTTTTCATATGCTGGAGTACTTTTCAGAATATCACCCCTTTCATGTAGAAAACATTTTACACCTGGCGGATGTAAAGGATGGCGAACCCCTGTTCAGCGGGGCGCTCACTATAAGCAAGGAATACCTCACATTGCTTACTCAAGGTCGGCCTTATTACCCTCACTATACTTCTTCTTTTCCGGCTAAACGTCTTACCACCCAGCTCACCATTAAGGACACCGTGTATGATAATCATACGTGGTCCGGGCTTGAAGATTTACAGGGATGGATAAAACATGGCAGTGAGATCATGAAGGATGATGGCATACGGCGATATCTGAAACGCGGTTATCGCGTACTGTTTTACGGCCCTCCCGGGACCGGGAAGACAATGACTGCTGCCATTCTGGGCAAGGAGGCAGAACTTGATGTTTACCAGGTCGATCTTTCTACGGTGATATCAAAATATATCGGTGAAACCGAAAAGAATCTGGCAGCACTCTTCAATATGGCTGAGAACAAAAATTGGATATTGTTTTTTGATGAGGCAGACGCACTATTCGGAAAGAGAACCCAGGCGCAGAGCAGCAATGACCAATTCTCCAACCAACAAGTGAGTTATTTATTACAGCGTATAGAGGACTTTGATGGTACTGTAATTCTAGCCTCAAATTTTAAAGACAATATTGATTCGGCTTTCCTGAGAAGGTTTCAGTCCATCGTATTTTTTCCTAAACCATCCGCCGATCAAAGGCTAGCACTATGGGAAAAGTATTTCAAGGGGTCGTTTGAGGTCAAATTCGACCTTGAGCCTATAGCAAGCGAGTTTGAATTGACGGGCGGAAGCATCATTAATGTATTGCGGCATTGCTCTATAGCTACAAGGAAACGAGGCACCAGAATAGTGGAGCTAGAAGATATTTATACCGGCATTCGAAAAGAGTATGAAAAGGAAGGGATCACTATTTGAGTAAAGAAAGATGTTAGCTACACAATTTTAACAATATGGCAGCTTCCTATAGCATAGACCGTCTGTTGCCGTTTATAAAAAGGGCGAAGCATGCTGTTGCTGTTAAGGTAAATGCCAAGGTGAGCACTAGTCTGATTGAAACGTGCATCAGTCTGGTGGAAGCAGGACTGGCCGTAGAATTATTACTTAATAAAAGTACTACTGCAGTAATGGAAGATAACCCCTTTCTCCTTGGCAAATGCCTGCAGCTCATTAAAAAGGGTGCTGCTATTTTTTTAATACCTCCCGATGAGGGAGACAGAATTTATGAATGTATAATAGACTTCGCCGAAATTCACGACATCTATGCTGAAAATGTTATTAGCTATCAGGAAGAGGATCATCTTGCCGAGCTGCAAAACAGGGTGTATGATTTTCAAGGTTTGAAAGCAGAACCCTTCCTGGTAGAACAGGGTGACATCCTGATAAACTTACAATTATCAGAACGGGCGGTTTTAAAAGGCGATTCTGCTAAAGTCTCTTGGGAAGTTGACTCTGCAGACAGGATTGTTATCCAGGGAATTGGTGATGTAGGTCCCTACGGCAGTAAAAATCTGAAGTTTCAACGAAGTACAATCATCAAAATTGGCGCCTACAATGCAAGACAATCTCAGGTAAGAGCGCTAAAAGTATGGGTGAGTGAAGAACTAAAGATTACTTACGACATAGGTTTTATGAGTAAGCAATCCCATGAGTACTACAGTCTGGTACAGGCTGAAAACTACCCTCATGCCTATGGCGTCTCACTTGGAAATACGATTCGCTTCTCCTGGGAGGCGGCGGATGCCGACGAAATTAAAATTCTACCCTTCGACATCAAAACCAAAAAGGGTGAGCATACTTTTAGTCCAACCGAGTCCATGATCATCGAGATTCGGGCTCAAATTCAGGAAAGAGTACTCAAGCGAAAGATAACATTACTGGTTTTTCCAATACCGGTTTTTAAAGATAAGCTCGTACCACTATTAACAAATATTGATAGCCACGATCCCTTTCCTATTCCTGACGACCTTCAAAACAAGTTGGGCCTACATGCCAGGAGCATGCTCAGGAATGAAGAAAAAAGATATGATAAACTCAGGGAAAATATACTGAAACACCATAAGCGTATCCAGTCAAAGAAGATTAACTTCAAAAGGGTAAATTCTTTTCTTTTCAGCGCCATCAAAAGGGCTCATTCCCGCAAATCAGGTGTGGTTGACATCCTTCAATCTATTCAGGATTATTATAACAACCCACGGTATGGAAACTAAACATCAGGTACATTCATTGGGCAGCATCATGCGCTTTTTTATTTTCTGCTCGGCAGCAGATCAGCGCCTGCTGATGCAATGTCCCTCGGCAGAACGTCACAAATATGCCAGCATAGGGGCAACCGTTTTTTTTACAGGGTCATTAGCTGCATTATCAGGTGGTTACGCGCTTTACACTGTATTTAACAGTGTCTGGGCCGCAGTACTG
>JBCDHA010000318.1:0-5111 GCA_038750705.1 Bacteroidota bacterium | reverse complement strand
ACTCGTAAAAACAATGCAAGTTCGGAAGTAAGCAAGAAAAGTACGTTCATTAGCCAACTTGGTCCTTTCTATTGCCAGAATGTCATTTCGTCCTACCTTCTTTTCATCTATGGTCCTTCTGGTTAAAATTTTTTTTATCATCTGGCATTAATTCTTAGTAATCCTCCGCAATTGAAGCTTCGTCACCCATTTGTCAGGTATTGGCTTTAATGAAATTTACCGCTCTTTTCTCAGACCAATAGATGCCATCATTTTTCAGCTCTGTAAAACCTACATGCCCGCCCTGGTCAGGTGCCTCAAATGTCACAAACTGATGTTCGTGAAGCTGATCAAAAGGGTAACATTCTTTAGAAAGAAAAGGATCGTTCATAGCGTTTACAATGAGTGTAGGTATTTTGATGTCATCTACGAAGCGAATAGAACTACAATCGTGATAATAAGTAACTGCATTCTTGAACCCATGAATGGGCGCTGTATAGTGATCATCAAAATCGATGAGTGTTTTTAAGCCTTTGAGAGGGCCGGTGTCAATTTTATCCGGCATAGACCTGGCCTTAATTCTGATCTTTTTCTTAAGGTTTCTTAAAAAACGTTTGGCATACAAAAAATTACCGGGTTTCGAAATCTGGATACAACTTGTATGCAAGTCCAGCGGTACGGAAAAGGTTACGGCAGATTTTATTGAAGAATTTACACCCTTACCTTGCTCCCCAAGGTATTTCAGCGTGATATTGCCACCCAAGCTGAACCCGATCAAGTGAAGGGATGTATATCCAGTTTTTAACGCATGATCTATGATTACCTGCAAATCATCTGTGGCGCCGCTATGGTAAAAACGGAGCTTTCGATTCATTTCTTCACTGCAGCCGCGGTAGTTCCAGGCAAGCACGTCATAACCGGAGTTGGCCACGGCTCTGGCCATACCAAGTATATAAGGCCGGGTAGAGTTACCTTCCAGCCCATGAGAAAGTATTGCCACTGATGTATTGCCATTTTTTAATAGATCAATGTCGAGAAAGTCGTTGTCCGGGGTACTTATTCTCTGTCTCTCTGAATAGGAGAAATTTTTGATCTTTCGCAGTAGGGCAGGGGCTATGGTTTCTATGTGTGGATGGAAATATAATGAAGGGCGTTTGTATTTCATTCGGCGTTATCTATCCTAGAAAGTTAAGAATAATCCACTTTTTCAACCGTTAAACATTTTTTTTCATCAAACGTCAACCATTTCGAATTTTGCAGCGTCTTTAATCCATAACCTATCCCAATACCATCAAAAACTTAAAAATTGACAACAATCAAACTTGCTCTGATATTTTCAGGGCTACTTTTTTCCCTTACCACGTTCACATACAGCCAAACGAAACATACTATTAACGGGTATGTTCGTGATGCAGAAAATGGCGAAGAACTGATAGGCGTTACCGTTTATGTTAATGAACTTAAAACCGGAACAGCCACTAACGTTTATGGTTTTTACGCACTGAACCTGGCACCCGGTGACTATACTCTGACCTACAGTTCAATTGGCTACCAAACGGTAGTCAAAACCGTTGCCCTCGATAAAGATCTGGAATTCAACATTAATCTTCCTGTACAGATTACCCAAATGGACGAGATTGTAATACGGGAGGAAGCTATTGATGCGAATGTTACAGATATCAAAATGAGCCGAAATGAAATTAATGTAAAGCAGGTAAAACGACTCCCGGCTTTATTTGGCGAACCGGATATTATAAAAACCATTCAAATGCTTCCCGGTGTTTCGTCAGCGGGTGAAGGTACATCAGCTTTTTTTGTTCGTGGCGGGAGTGCTGACCAAAACCTGATTTTGATTGATGAGGCGCCTATTTATGACCCTTCTCACTTGTTTGGTTTGTTTTCCGTTTTTAATGCAGATGTTATCAAAGAAACGGAATTGTACAAGGGTGGAATTCCCGCCCGATTTGGTGGCAGGTTATCTTCGATACTCGAAGTGCGAACTAAAGATGGCAACAATAAGGATTTGGAAGGTGGCGGCGGTATTGGCACTTTAGCCAGCCGATTTACACTTCAGGGACCAATTAAAAAAGATAAGAGCTCATTTATCGTATCTGGCCGCAGATCGTATGTCGATTTGTTTTTAAAAGCTGCCGGCGAAGAAAACACCGTCTATTTCTATGATGTGAATGCTAAGGTGAATTGGAAGCATAATAATAACAATCGCTTCTTTGCTGCGCTGTATTTGGGTAGGGATGTATTCGATTTTGATAATACCTTCGGTTTTGATTGGGGAAACGCAACAGCTACGTTTCGTTGGAATCATTTATTTAACGACCGCCTGTTTTCCAATACTTCATTAATAGCCAGTAATTTCGATTACAAACTTGAGCTTGATGACGACACCCAGGGGTTCAAATGGACGTCAAACATTCAACAGCTTACTTTTAAAGAAGATTTGAACTATTTTGTGAGTCCTACCAATAAGATTAATTTTGGCTATCACCTTTCTTATCAGCGTTTTTCCCCTGGTACCATTGAGCCAAATTCTGACAAGTCTTTATTTACAACAGTTGAGCTTCAGAAAGAATACGCTCTTGATCATAACGTTTATGTAGAGCATCAGCTCAAGCTAAACAATAAATTAACCTTGCTTTATGGAGCCCGACTATCGTTCTTCCAAAGTGTAGGTCCCACAGCTGTTTATTTGTATGAAGATGTTACCAATAACATAAATATTGAACGCACCGATACGCTATCATTCAATCGGTTTGAGGAGGTAGAGTCTTACCTGAATCTTGAGCCCCGATTTTCTGCTCGTTATATGCTAAACCCGAAAAGTTCATTGAAGCTTTCTTACAATAGAATGGTGCAGAATACCCATTTAATCTCCACCGGTACGGTACCTATACCGTTCAATACCTGGGCACCATCCTCACTTTACCTGGAGCCTCAGCTCGCTGACCAAACCGCTATTGGTTATTTCAGAAACTTTAGCAACAACCAATACGAGTTTTCAATGGAAGCCTATTATAAAGACATTGATAACGTAACTGATTTTGCTGATAATGCTGAAATATTCTTCAATGAAGACCTGGTAACAGAATATAGGCAAGGTGACTCATGGTCGTATGGCTTGGAATTAATGCTCCAGAAGAACGAGGGTAGATTCACAGGTTTTACGAGCTATACATGGTCTAAAACCGAAAGAAAAATCCCCGAAGTAAATCTAGGTCAACCATTTCTTGCCAACTACGACAGGCGGCATAATTTTAACATAGTTGCTACTTATGAGCTGAGCGATAAGTGGACGCTTGGCGGCAATTTTACCTATACCACAGGCCGGCCAATCACCTTGCCAAATGGCAAATATGAATTTGAAAACTACCAGGTAGACTTTATCACGGAGCGAAACGGCTTTAAACTGCCGGACTATCACCGATTGGATTTATCCGCCACATTAACACCACGAAAGAATGAAGGTAGAAAGTGGAAAAGCAGCTGGGTATTTTCTATTTATAATGCCTACAGTCGTAAAAATGCTTTTACCATTTACACAAGAACATTAGAAAATGATGAGGGTGTAGAGGATCCTAATCGAAAAGAAGCCAGGCTTATTTACCTGTTTCCGATACTTCCATCAGTCACGTACAATATCAAATTTTGATCTTTAGCACATGAAAAATATTTTGAAAGCACTTTTAGTTTTTCTTGTAGTTTCCTCTTGTGAGGAGACCATTATAATTGATTCCGGGCAAGCTGATCCTGTAATAATTGTTGAAGGGTTAATTACTGACCAGAATCAATTTCACTATGTAAGAGTAACCCGAACGGTAGACTTTTATGATACCGTGGCTACCGAACCCATTACCGATGCCCTTGTATTCGTTCAAGATAGCAGAAGTAATTTCAGAGGTTATTCTCATAACCCATCCGGTAGTCCGGATCTTAATGGATACTATATTTCCAATGAACAGTTTGCCGGCCAGGTTGGTGTGGAGTACACCGTATCGGTAACGGTTGGAGATGAGGTATACACGGGAAAAGACTTGCTGAATCCTGTTACAGCAATTGATTCACTTTCCGTTGATATTGATGAAGATGAATTTGAAGACCCTGAAGACGAAGGGTACTTCTACGAAGTTTTGTTTTATGCCAAAGAACCTCAGGACAGGAAAGACTTTTATCTATTTAAATTTTATCGTAACGACAGTTTGTTACGAGATGAATCAACGGATATATATTTCAGCGACGATGACCTGCTGGCAGAAGAGATAAACGGTGTTCCTACAGCCGGTTATTATACGATAGGAGATATGGCAAAAGTTGAAATGTACAGTATTTCAAGAAACGGTTTTTTGTATTATAATGACCTCACTAACCTGCTCCTCGGAGACGGTGGTTTCTTTGGTTCACCCCCGGTAAATCCCAGAACAAATATCACAAACGGTGGCCTGGGCTTTTTTCAAGCCAGCTCGGTTGTTATGGATGAAATTTTTATTACCGGTGATTAAGCGCTCTGCCCATATAAACAATGGTTGGTTTTGCGCATGTCTTAATCGGCGATTTAAGGCTTTCTCTAACCGCTTAAGCTTGGCAGGCTAACTTATACCATTCAAATTATCATTTTGTGCAGAACAATTTCAAATACTAACTGTATTTATCTGCGTATATGTCCTATGACTAATCGATCATAATTGTGAAGATCACCTTTTTAAGTCTTTTGTTGAGTCTATTTAGTATTCAAGCTCTATTCGGTCAAAAAGTATCGTTGAATGGCTACGTTAAAGACGTGTCCAATGGAGAGGCATTGATCGGCGCTACGGTTCTGGTTAAGGAAATAGCAGGTGGTACTACAGCTAATGTTTATGGTTATTACTCGGTTACACTCCCGCCCGGTACTTACACGGTTGAGTTTAGCTATATCGGTTATAACAGTGTAGTACAAACTATTGACCTTACTACTAACCGGCGCTTAGATGTGGAACTCAAGGCAGAAGCTACCGAACTTGATGAGATTGTAGTATTGGGTGAGGATGAAGAAGCTAATGTAACCAGCGTAGAAATGAGCGTTAGCAAACTCGACGCAAAAACTATTCAAAAGATCCCGGCATTTCTTGGTGAAGTAGATGTGT
>JBCDHA010000317.1:0-5116 GCA_038750705.1 Bacteroidota bacterium | reverse complement strand
GTCTCTAACAATATATCTGTTACTATTTCTAAGACTTTAATCTAAAATTCTATGCTACAGCGAAAATTTGAGAGTGTTGTACTGGAAAACTATCCAGATGCACTGGCGGCAAGAGATACATCGATCCGCTATTTGGGTTTACTACAAAACGGGCATGATATAGACATTTCGCGCATGCTAATGGCAACCAGCCTGTGTTCAGATGATATCAATATTCCTTCTACTTCCTTTTTCAGTGTAGTATTAGGACCGTTTTTTCTAGGGGGACTCGGTGGCCTGCCTTTTGCCGGAATTACGGGACTTACTGCCTTCGCTCATCATATACCGGATGATGGTACGGCGTTTATCTTTTATGGGCCTCACATTGGAGTAACGCTGGATGCTGAGTTAGGTAAAATGTATCGTCCGAGGCAGGAAAATGCCGGAGCGTGTTGTGGAGCTTTGATGGCCGCTTTAGAGAAGTTCAAAGATGAAGACTTTAAGCCGACTTTAAATGATCGTGACTATCAACAAACGCAACTGGAAAAACTACTTTTCCCCAGGCGCGAAGAAATTACAAGCGATTCCGATCCGGAGAGAAAGATTACGGAATGCGCCTACGATCTCATCGACGATATGCTGCATGAATATTTAAAGGAAATGAAAGATGAGTTTTCTGTAGATAAAATTGCCCTGCTCGGTGGTATAGTGATTAATACGGATTATGGAATAGATGACTATTTCTCAGTAAGGAACTTTGAGGTGGTCAGGGTCAGGCATTTGTAACGGCCTCAATAGGTTAAGTACTTTGGGCGCTCATATGGATTATTTTGAGTCTCTTCATTGAAATTCATAGCGCCCTTTGCTCTTTTTTGTCCATCATTATTCATCTGGTTTTCCTCTCTTTTAGTTATAGATGCCAAATTGGTAATGTAAGCGGTTTCCCTCAGAGTGCTTTAAACTTACCAAATACCCTTTGTTTGAGATCTTTACAGGCCGGCTAAGGCCCCTTCTTCTGTAAAGAAGAAAAAAATCAATCATCTGTGTCATATATTGTGCGCCTTGTTCAGACTAACAGCTAACAATGACGAAAAAATGGCTCAATCACGTTCTTGAACAGCACCATAACGACGCCTATTTATGGGCACGTCAGTGCTGCAATTTTGACGATGAGGGAGCCAAGGATGTACTACAGATGGTTTACTTAAAGATCTTGGAAGGCAAAGCAAAGTATAATGAAAAGTCAGGTGTTAAAACCTGGGTTTTTTCGGTAATACGAAACACCGCGATTGACCATCAAAAGTCTGGAAAAATAATGTCCTCTTTAAGTGTCATCAAAGAGATTGCAGAGGAGAACGTAACAGAAGCATTCTTTGACTATCAAGTTATAATTCGGAAGCTGCCAGAGCGACAGAGACAGGTAATGCTGTTAGTTTTTTATCATGATCAGACACTGGAAGAAGTGGCAGAGATCCTGGCATTGGGGGTTGGTACGGTACGTACCCATTATGACCGAGGTAAGAAGGCGCTGAAAAAAATACTAATTAACTCAAAATAACAATGGATAACAGTGACAAAGAGATAAAGGACTTTTTTGTGGGTATGAAAAATTCCGATTCAAGGATAGAAGTACCTGATTTTCGTCAATTAGCGGCTCATAAGAAAAAAGGAAGGTTACAATTCATGGCTGTTGCGGCCTCATTGATAGTAGTAATAATGGGTTGCTGGTACATACTTACTAAAACGGAAGAACCGCCCGCAGTGGAAATAATTATTACTGAAAAGAAAGACGTTGGATCTATGTCACTGATGGCTTCTGATGGTACCATTGAAGAGTGGAAGTCGCCAACACAGTCTTTAATAAATGATTTTTAACTAAATATATGCGCTATGAGAAAGTTACTTTTAATGCTATTTATTGCCGTATCGGGATTAGCAAGCGGGCAAGACGTGTTTCAAAAACAGTTGTTTTCTACAGACCTGATCTTAAAATATCGAGACGACATAAATCTATCAGAAGAAAAGATCAGGGAGATCAAAAAAATCTATAACGATCATATCACCACCTTTAACATGGTTCGCTGGGACCTGGATGCTCAAATGGCTAAAATGAATAAATTATTAGCGGCAGAAACGGTGGATGAAAAAGAGTCACAAGCGGTGATGGACCTAATTTTGGATAGGGAGGAGCAGCTAAAGAAAATGCGTTTTGAAATGATGGTTAAACTGAAAAATATGCTGAATATGAAGCAGCAAAAGCAGCTTCACGAACTCAGGGTTGCCAATGGTGAGGCTACGGTAGATTTTGTAGCCTCCATGAACGAAAACCCGCGAGTATCACTTAAGATCAGAGGCGAAGATGATGCTCCTCAACCACTTATTATAGTCAAAGACCGAAAGAGGAATAAAATCGAAAATACACTTGATGATTTAGATCCGGATGATATTGAGAGTATTACGGTACTGAAGGGTGAAAGCGCTATAGAAAAGCATGGAAAAGCCGGTGAAAATGGAGTGGTTATAATTGTGCTAAAGTAATAATCAGACCAGGATTGGATTTAAGTTTCTTACTTCCAATTGCTGGCATTCGAGAATAGATTTTTTAATTTGGAATCATTTGCAAAAACCGCTCTTTGTATTCTCTGAAAGAGTTCTTAATAGGGGGTGGTTTTCAGCTTTAAAGAAAATTTATTCCCGGAAGCTTTAAAAACACTTTTTTCTTGTTCAAAAAATTAAGTCGGATTACCAATAACTTCCACTCGTTTTTTCTTCTATTTTGTATGCGGCATGGTAGCGTTTACCGGCGTCTCGCGTTATTTTGGAATCTTAAAAACCTTAATCCGACAATTGCTTGCACCAAGCAGATGAACTACTATTTAAATTAATCAAAGAAGGAGACACAGAAGCCTTTGAAAGTTTATTTAATCGATACTACTCTGCACTCTGTATTTATGCTAATCGGTGGCTTAGCGATATGGATAAGGCAAGAGACATCACTCAAGATGTTTTTGTTACCATTTACGAAAGCCGATCCGTCACTGTGATCAAAACATCTGTTAAAGCTTATTTATATAGATCAGTTTACAATGCTTGTGTCAACTACTTAAAAACGGCAAAAATTCATAGCGGACATCACATACAAATAGCCTCTCAATATTCGGAAAGTGATGATAGTGATACAATGGTACGAGCCGAGTTGGAAGCACAGATCTTAGAGGAGGTACAGAAGTTGCCCGAGCAATGCCGCAATATTTTTAAAATGAATCGGTTTGAGGGTAAAAAGAACAGGGATATTGCGGTTGAATTGGGGATTTCTGTACGTACCGTGGAGACTCAAATCAGCAAGGCGCTAAAAATACTTCGCCAGAATTTAAGGCATTTGATGCCTACTATTCTGCTATTGACTTCTGTTGTTTAATCTTTTTTAAATTTTGGATACGTGTATAGTAAGAGTTAATTGTCACTATAGTATAAGTGATGAGCGACTCAGTTAACCCACGTATAGACCAGCAGCTATTAGTCAGGTATCTCTCCGAAGAAACAACGGCTTCAGAAAATGAAGCTGTGAGGCGTTGGCTTAACGCTGATGATCAGAATAGAGCAGAATTCGATCAGTTGAGGTTGTTATGGGAATCCAGTGGTCGGGTCAAGGAGGCTTCTTCTATTGACATTAAAGGTGACTGGCAAAAGATTAGATCCAGAATTGGTGATGGACCTAAGGTAAGATCATTACCTGCTACTAAAACGCAGAGTAATGTATTCACCCGTGTGATGCGAGTAGCGGCTGTTATTACCTTTTTGGTGTTGGGCTACTTAGCCTGGCCTGTTCTATCGGATTTAGGTCATCAGGAGATGGTGACAACTACCGCTTTAAATGATACTTCAACTGTAGTGTTACCGGATGGCAGTAAGGTGGTGCTTAACAGAAATTCTCGGTTAGTATATCCTGTCGAGTTTAAGGGGAACGTTAGAACGGTAACTTTGGAAGGAGAAGCCTTTTTCGAGGTGGTGGAAGATCCTTCAAAGCCCTTCTTAATAAAGACCGGTGAAGCTATCACCGAAGTAGTGGGTACGTCTTTCACCGTGAATGCTGGGATTAAGAATAAAGTTTTGGTAACCGTGTTAACTGGTGAAGTCTTACTTTATCCTAATGCTAACCAAGAGCATAAACTCTCCATAGTTCCGGGTGAGCAAGGTCAATTGAAAAATGGGTCGGAGTTGACGAAAACCCAAAATGAAGATATCAATTTCTTGTCGTGGAAATCAGGTATTCTTGTTTTCAGGAGTACCCCTATTGATCAAGTAGTACAAGATCTGAATACATACTATGATCTGTCTATTAAAGTCGGTTCTTCTGCCCTCAAGAGTTGTATGTTGACGGCTACGTTTGAGCGGCAATCGTTCGAAGATGTTTTAGCCGAGTTGCAACTTGTATTACCTATTCAGATTCAAAGTAATGAGGGAAACATCATCCTTACCGGAGTGGGTTGTAAATAGATATATGATCAACATTTTCAGAACCTTTTTTCCAGCTCTGTTTCTGTGCTTTATCTCCCTGGTAAAAACCATTGCCCAAGATAACCTTCTGAATAAGGAAATTATGTTAACAAAGAACACAGGTTCTATTGAACAGCTTTTACAAGAAATTAGTGATAAGGGAGGTTTTAACTTTTCTTACAGCAACCAAATCTTAATTGATGGTGAGTTTACTCTAAAAGGTCAGAAAATATCAGTAAGAGTATATTTGGATCAGTTGTTTACAAACGGTAATGTTGAATATTACAGTAAAAGTCAGCGGATAATTCTTAAGTACAGCGGGGGTAAAAAGCAAAATACGGAGATCAAATATACCCTCAGTGGTTACTTAAGAGATGTGGCGAACGGGGAGTCCCTTTTAGGCGCCAATATCTGGATAGCTGAACTTGCGACCGGGGCTTCGTCCAACGCCTATGGGTTTTACTCGTTGACCGTACCAAAAGGTGATTACACGTTGCGTTGTAGCTTCGTTGGTTACTCCACAGTAACCAAAAAAGTTCAATTAACGAAGGATGTAAAACTGGATATAGAAATATCATCTTCAACTACTGAACTGAAAACCATTGAGATATCTGACGTCGAGTTAGAAGAGCATGTTACC
>JBCDHA010000316.1:0-5118 GCA_038750705.1 Bacteroidota bacterium | reverse complement strand
TTGAAAAGAACCCTGATCTTTTGCATCATAAAACTCTCCAATACACTTAAACTCTTCCCGGTAATCCGTACTCATGCCAATACCGATGATAAAGGGTTTTAGAAAAATATTCTTTCTCTGCAGCGCTAAGGATACAGCACAAGGGTCACCATCGCAGGATTCAATACCGTCTGTAATGATGATGACAATGTTGCGATATCCGGTGGCAAGAGGGAAGTCTTCGGCGGCCTGTTTCAGAGAATAGGCAATGGGTGTGGTGCCTTTTGGTATTATGCCGGTAAGTTTGTCAATTATCCTGCGATGATTATTTGTAGCAAATTCTACCTCCAGTCTTGTGTCTTTACAGTTTTGGGCCTGTCTGGAATAAATATGCCCGTAGGCCCGCAATCCTAGTTGCAACTTTGGATCTACTTTTAACGAATCTATCAGATCGGTTAGTAGCTCTTTAGCCACTTCTATTCTGCTGGATTTGCCCCAGGAGGCTAACATACTCCCTGAACCATCCAACAAAAACAGAATACGCGTTTTGTCGGGTAGTTTTTGTTCAATGTTTTGAGAAATTGAAGCAAACGCGATCAGGCAAAAAAGATTTGAGAAAACGAAAGTCTTCATAGTAACTAAACGTGTTGTAATTCAGCATATTTTAAAATTAGCAAATTCGAGTTTTAAGCGCCGGGATAAGGAGCTGGCAACTCCCTGATTTTGAAATGAATTAACTATATTGACAGCATAATCTGGCTTTATGTATGGAAAAGTATGAACTCGTCGTAATTGGTTCCGGCCCTTCTGGTTACGCTGCTGCAATGAGGGCACTTGATTTTAAGAAAAAAGTATTGTTGGTAGAGAAGGAAGGAGTGGGTGGAGCCGGTGTCACCAATGGTGCGTTATCCTCTAAAACATGGTGGGAACTTGCTCGTGAAGCCTACTTGTTCAATAAAAATCTAAAACGGTATCACATTGATACGCCGGAGGTAAATTTTTCTGAAATCAGAGAGGAGGTGAAGCGGGCGGTTGCAGAGCGCAAAGAGATGCTGGAAGAACATATGCAACTGCTTGAAGAGTCTAATTATGCTGACTTATTAACGTTCAAAACAGGGACTGCCAAACTCCTGAGTAATCATGAAATAGAAATTGTTAACGGACATGAAACAGATACCATATGGGCTGAAAATGTCGTGCTTGCCACCGGCAGTAGACCACGGATTCTACCGCATATACCCATAGATGAGAAGATCATTCTTTCAAGTGATGGGATAGAGCATATTAATGACTTCCCCAAGAGTATGGTCATCCTGGGGGCAGGAGTAATCGGTTGCGAATATGCCACTATTTTTTCCGGTTTCGGTAAGACCAAGGTTCATCTCATTGATAAGGGTGATCGCATATTACCATTTGAAGATGAAGATGTGGTTAAAGTAATTGAAGGTAATATGGAGCGGAAGGGGGTTTTTATACACCGAAACAGCAGCCTAACCAGAATGGAAATAGTAGACGGTAGGGTGGAGTACGAGCTTGAGCACGAGCACGGTGAAAAAATGGTTTATCGCGTGGAGAAAGCATTGATATCAGTGGGTAGAGTTCCGAACTACGAGAACCTCTGGGATGAAAGTGTGGATATAAAGCTGGATAACAGAGGTATTGATGATAATGAGACACAGACGAGTGTGTCCAATGTTTACGCAGTAGGGGATATAACATCGGACATAGCGCTGGTGAATGTAGGGGAGCTCGAGGGCAGATATGCGGTTGAGAGAATTTTTGGTAAACCGAAAAGAAAACTGGTTTACGAAAATATCTCAACGATCATGTTTTTACACCCCGAGGTGGCTGGGGTAGGGCTAAATGAGAACCAAGCCCGGCAAAAAGGTATTTCTTATAAAGTCGTATCGCTTGACTACAGCTGCATTCCGCGGGCGATTGCCAAGCGTAACACTCAGGGTTTTGTTAAGTTACTTGTAACTAACGATGAGGATATGAAAATATTAGGGATGCGTGTGGTAGGGAATCATGCTTCAAGTGCAATCCAGGCCGTAGCACTTTTGATAAGTATGGACAAAGGCATTGAAGAATTGGCCGAATGCGTTCACCCACACCCGTCCATAATTGAAGGTATTCAAGAATGCGCACGCATGCTGCTTGGTAAATCCATGTTTAAGCCGGAAGCCTTTAAAGGAAGGCTGATTTGTAAGACCTGTAGTGACGGTGTTTATGAGGACATCGTATTTTAAGAGCCTCTCAACTTTTTTACCTCATCCGGAGAAAGTAAAAGATCCATTTCCATAGCGGTTATATTCGGTCTATTGAAATAGAATAATACCCAACAAATTGGCACTACGAGCAGTAATAGGATATTACCACTTAAGTAGCAAACTACCGATGCCAAGAGTGCGGCTAATTCAATCAGCGCCGCTCTTAGAATAACGGCAATCTGATACCTGCCCAATTTATGCTTCAGCGCCATTTGAGGGTTTACCTGTGTTATGGCTTTCTTATATAAGAAGTTGCCAAGAGGAACGGAAAACAAAAGCGAAGTAGCCGGCAGGTACATTATTATGTCAGGCGTTTCTCCGGAAGCCTGATACCCTGTTGTAAAAAGGTAGTAGGTGGCCAGCGCAAAGAAAGTAGGTGTTATTACCAGGGAAAGGTATATCAGTTGTATGACTCTGAACGAAGTATTCATTAAGCAATATTTGTATATACTGCCTGAACATCGTCATCATCTTCAATTTTATCGAGCATCTTCTCAATATCCCCAAGTTGTTCTTCACTGAATTCAACAGGGGAATTAGGTATGCGCTGCAATGTAGCTTTATCTACTTCGATGCCCCTGTTTTCTAAGGACTTCGAAAGATTCCCAAAATTGGTGTAGTCTGCATATAAATATACGGTCGATTCGTTAGTAACTATCTCTTCCAGTCCGGCATCAATTAGCTCTAACTCAAGTTCCTCTAAATCTACCTCCTCCGGTCTTATAAACTCGAAAACGGCTCTGCGTGCAAACATAAATTCCAGCGATCCGCCAGGCGATAAGGATCCCCCGGACTTATTAAAGTATGACTTTACATTAGCCACTGTTCGTGTGGTATTGTCGGTAGCACATTCTACGAAGACCAATACTCCATGAGGTCCCTTGCCTTCATAATTAACTTCCACGAAAGTATCCGCATCCTTTCCCTCTGCTCGTTTTATGGCCGAGTCGATGTTGTCCTTCGGCATATTTTGGGCTTTCGCATTTTGAATAGCCGTGCGCAGTTTAGCATTCATTTCAGGGTCAGCTCCCCCTTCTTTAGCGGCAACAGTTATGGCTTTTGCCAGCTTTGGAAATAGTTTGGACATTTTATCCCAGCGTTTTTCTTTTGCCGCTCTTCTGTATTCAAATGCTCTTCCCATGTTTCTTTAAAATTCTATTGCGAATATAAAGTTTCAGATTTTCCAGCGGGATATCGAATTCAAATTATTTTATAACTTGCTCTTTACTTCATCCCTGGTTTATGAAAGTACTTAAAAGTCTCTATCTAATAATCAACTATAAGACCTTTATTGTCACGGCTTTGGCCGTAGGTTCAACCTATGCGTGCCGAATTTTTCAATTGAAGGCTGACTTTCCGTTGACCATCATTGGTATAGCCATAGTGTTCCCGGTCGTATTTTCCATAGACAGCGCTTACAAAAGAAGAGAGCGGGCGCTGGGTTTACTGGGAGATTTTAAAGCGCACTTGCTGTCCATTTATTATGCTTCACGAGATTGGGTTGAATCTGAGGGGTTTGAAAAGGAAGTGAAGCATCAGCTAATAAATACATATATGTCTTTGAGAAGCTTGTTTACAGCTAACGATAAGGAGGTAGATGAGGCAGAAAAGCGAATATTTCAGAATGTATCTAAGGTGTCCAAAACGGTGGTTGGATTTGGTGGGCTAGGCCTGCCCTCGGGAGAACTTTCCAGGGTGAATCAGTATGTTAGTAAACTTGTGGTTTCAGTAGAAAATTTAAAAGTTATTCTACACTATCGTACGCCCATTACCTTAAGAGCTTACAGCAAAGTTTTCATTTATAGCTTCCCGGTTTTGTATGGCCCCTACTTTGAGCACGTAGCTGAGCAGTACAGTAATGGTCTTCAGTACATGATGCCCATTATGTTTAGTTTCATACTCATCAGCCTGGACAACATCCAGGGGCATCTTGAAAACCCATTTGATCAAATAGGTGAAGATGATATTAAATTTGACGTAGAGGAGTTTTCCGAAATGATCGAGCAGAGCTAAGGGCTCTCAGACTACAAAAGTCTTTAAGACTTTTGTAGTCTCTAATCTAACTTTATAAGCAAGACTTACGAGATTTTACGCCATTTTAAGGTAAAACCTCTATGAGGAAAAAATTGTCCCTTTTGATAAGTAACGTAGTTGCTCCTCCATTTTATTAGTAATAAAAAACTACTGGCGTCCGAGAAAAGATTTTTTGATTTGGAATCATTCGCTAAAAACACCTATTAAATTCCCTAAAGGGCAGTTCTTAGTTACTCTCTTTAGGGCGGGTAATTTTGAGCTTTGAAGAAAAATCTTTTTTCGGACGCTTTAAAGACACTTTTTTCTTATCCAGAAAATTTAGTCGGACACTAGTAATAAAAAACAGCAAATAGATCCACCAAAATATTTAACGAAACTACCGTCTTAAAAAGTCTTGGCTCTTTGTTTTTCCAAATCATGGAACCGGCCATATAAATGAAAGAGGAAATGGCGCTTATGAAAAATGGAATAACAACCACTGCCGGGTTGGCAAACCCTTTTGATGTGGGAGGAAACAAGTTTGTCAACAACGCAAGCAACAACATGGAACAGATGAATATAGAAATGCCTTTACCTATCAGAATAAAATTCCGCTGCATTATTTGTGGCGTTCTTTCAGGATATTGATAACATCATTGAGCTCATAACCTTTTGCCGCCAGTAGTACCAGATAGTGATACATAAGATCAGCAGATTCGTTCAGGAACAGCTCCTTGCTATTGTCCTTTGCTTCTATAACCAGTTCTACAGCTTCTTCGCCTACTTTTTGAGCTACCTTGTTTATGCCTTTTTTCAGTAATTCATTCGTGTATGATCCTTCTTTTGGGTTTTTAAT
>JBCDHA010000315.1:0-5121 GCA_038750705.1 Bacteroidota bacterium | reverse complement strand
GAATACTTCTGTCCAACTGTTTCCACCATCCGTTGAACGTAAAATGAAAGAGGTGGCATCGTCCGGCTGACCTACCGAAATAAAGCCAATACTGCAGGCAAGCACTACATCGGGATCATCAGGACTCACAATGATTCGATTTATATTAGTAAATCTTGGATCGTTAGCGGTAGTAACTATTTGTTCAAAACTCAATCCACCATCTGCTGATTTGAAGATGCCGTTTCCGTTACTACCACTGGTTACACCAGGGCTTGCAAAACTTTCGCCCGTACCTACATAAAAAACGTTCGGATTGCTCGGACTTCTAACAATTGATGTGGTAATAAGATTTGGTAAATCAGGGGTCCTATTTACCCATGACTGTCCCGCATCGTCGGTGAACCAGATTCCGCCACTTACCGCGCCGGCTAGCCAACTCGTTTCGGTTTCATCTTCTTCAAGCACTACCATCGAACGGGTTCTTCCGGGTACATTGGCCGGGCCTCTGCTAGTCCATGTAACATCGGATGTTCTCACCAACTTACTGCTTCTGTTCTGTTGGTTGAGTTCCTTAAACTTATAATTATTAGGATACTGTGGAAAGGATAAATCAGACGGGGTTTTTCTTAGCTGATCAATTTGAAAATATAAGCCCGGATTGTCAGGGTTCTGGTTCTTTAAATACCTTCTGTATTCTGTTGGGTCATCTGCAGGTAAGGCTTTTGGTGTAAATGCAAAAGTTTGACCTTCGATTCCATTATTTTCATTTTCAAAGAGCAAGAAGAATACAATCAGAGTAATGCTCAATAGCAGAATTCCCACACTACGTTTTATACTCATCGTTTCTTATCTGTTGGTTGAAAAAGTCTTTTATCTCTTACATCAAATAGCATATAATTGTTATCAATTTCCGGTTGATCTATCCTTCCGGTGTAGTTGTATATTTTAATGGTGAAGTCGTCGTGCCAGGAAACTGCGCCATTTTGCAATTTTTTCTCATACACCCAATTATCGTCATCAACTTTAAGCACCACGAAATGTGAAACAACCGGTAACCCTGCCATTTCCTTTTCGGGCTTTAATTTATGGATGCCAACAACGAACGTCTTATTAGTGTTCCAGAGTTTAGTGAAACTCTTTGTACCAAAATATTGGGAAAAACGTTCGTCAATGTTGCTAACACTATTTTCACTTTTTATTGTTTTACAGGATTTCACTACTACACAGCAAAAAATGATGAGTATGTACAATGTGTAAAAATGGTTTTGCATGTGCCGATAGAATTGAATAAAATAATTATACTTACCAAGAATCCTTGAAGATAGGTAACGAATGACTCATCTAAAAAAGTGCAAAAGAACACACCCCATTTGATTCATATAAAGTATGAGTTACGATATTGTTGTTATCGGTTCGGGGCCGAATGGGATGGCCGCAGCTATAGAGCTTGCCAGAAAAGGACTTAATGTACACGTAATTGAAGGTGCCGGTTCAGTAGGTGGAGGTACACGGACCGATGAGCTGACCTTACCGGGTTTTAAACATGATTTTTGCTCAGCTGTACATCCCATGGGGGTACTCTCTCCTTACTTCAAGAAGCTTCCGTTAGAAAAATATGGATTAAAATGGCTCTTTCCAGAGGTATCTGTGGCACATCCATTAGATAATGGCAGCGCTGTCTTGTTGGAGAAGAGTATCAATAAAACTGCCTATGGACTTGGAGTCGACGGTAAGGCTTATTCTAAATTAATTACCCCTTTTGTAAAACGAGCAGATGATTTGCTGGAAGACTCGCTGTCTCCTCTGAAAGTACCGGCTCACCCGGGGTTAATGTTTAATTTTGGTTTAAAGGCCATTCGCTCGGCCCAATCTTTAGCGGAATCTCTATACAAGAACGAGGCTGCCAAGGCGCTTTTCGCAGGCTGTGCAGGTCATAGTATTTTGCCTCTTTCCAAACCGCTTAGTGCTGCGGTGGGTTTACTATTTCAGATTACGGCGCATGTTAGCGACTGGCCGGTAGCGCTGGGTGGATCAATTGGAATTTCACAGGCCCTGAGTAAATATTTTAAGGCTTTGGGAGGTACTATTGAAACCGACTCATGGATAAGTTCGATGAAAGATTTGCCATCAGCCAGGGCTTACGTTTTTGATACAGACCCTTACCAGCTATCTGAAATAGCCGGCAATGATTTACCTGAAGGATTTAAAAAACAACTGAAAAGATACCGTTTTGGGCCCGCGGCATTTAAAATAGATTGGGCGCTGGATGGTGCTATACCCTGGAAGGACTCAAATTGTCTTAAGGCTTCAACTGTACATATTGGAGGCACTCTATCTGAAATATCTCAAAGTGAAAATGATGCCTGGTATGGTAAAGTAAATAAGAAACCCTTTGTATTGCTTTGCCAGCAAAGTCAATTTGATACTACCAGAGCGCCAGAAGGAAAACATACGGGCTATGCCTATTGTCACGTGCCAAATGGCAGTACTGAAGATTACACTGAGTACATTGAAGCGCAGGTGGAGCGGTTTGCGCCGGGCTTTAAAGGTATTATACTGGATAAGAAATCCACCTTTCCGACAGATTTTCAAGTTTACAACCCTAACTACTTTGGTGGAGCCATTACGGGAGGCGCTGCGGATTTATTTCAGCTTTTCACAAGACCTACATTTAGATTGAATCCGTATTCTACTCCTAATAAAAAAATATTTATTTGTTCTGCATCCACACCACCCGGTGGTGGAGTACACGGCATGTGTGGTTTTTATGCTGCCAAAACCGTATTAAAAAAGATATTTAGATCACATGTTTAATTGGTAGTATTACCACTCATGTATAACACTTTCTACACTTTTGTTTCTTATCTTATCTTCATAGTTTATTTCTCGACCTAAACAAGAATCAATGAAAGAACCTAAACGGAAATGCAGGTACTTCATTTTGGTGCTTTGGCTGTTATCCTTGAACGTAACAATACATGGCCAAGATATCGATCTGGAACCGGTAACGGATACCTATGCCATTAGAAATGCCAATATAGTACAATCACCGGGGCGCTTCATTAATATGGGCACCGTTCTAATAGAAGAAGGGGTAATCAAGTCGGTAGGTAAATCAATCAACATTCCCGCCAATGCAAAAATCATTGAAGCCGACTCTATGTACATCTATGCCGGTTTTATTGACGGTCTTTCGCATACCGGCCTGCCTAAGTCGAAAGAAAAGCCGGTTGACAGGAGTAAAATAAAAGATCCTGCCAACCCACCTAATGATTTATCTGGAATACAACCTGAAAGGCTGGCAAGTACCATGCTTGATCCAAAAGATAAATCAGTCTCAGACATGCGTAAAATAGGTTTTACTATGGCACATGCGGTGCCTCACGGACTAATGCTTCCAGGGCAGGGTACCTTGATCTTATTATCGGGGGATACTCCTGATCAGATGGTCTATCGCAATGAAACTTCCATGTATGCTCAACTTGAGGGTGCGCCAAGACGATTGTATCCTAATACAGTCATAGGCGTTATGGCCAAATATCGGGAACTGTACCGGCAAGCCGAGCAAAGTAAAGGGTATTTGAAAAAGTACGATGCCAATCCTGCTGGAATGGTAAGGCCGGAGCAAAATTTTACCGAAGAAGCTTTCTATCCTGTCATTGAAAAGAAGATGCCTGTGACCTTTAAAGCCGAAAGTGTCTTGGATATCCAACGGGCTCTCACTTTGAAATCCGACCTGGGTTTCGATCTAACGTTGGGTGAAGTAAAACAGGGTTGGGATATAGTTGATAAAATCAAGGCTTCAAATGCCAAAGTATTTTTGTCTCTTGACCTACCGGAAGTTAAAGCGGAGAAGCAAGACTCGGTGTCAGCTCAAGATTCCGCTTCCAAGACTGACCTTGATTTGGAAAAAGAGCGCTTGCAAAAGCGTAAAAAAGAAATGATAGATCTGCATTACCAACAAGCATCTGCTTTTAAGAACAGTGGTTTGAAATTTGGCTTTTCTACACTCGAGGCTAAACCAAAAGATATAAAGAAAAACCTTTCTAAGCTATTGGAATACGGTATGACTGAGTCAGACTTAATCGCGGCTTTGACGACGCACCCCGCCGAACTTCTTGGTTTATCAACGGTTATGGGTACTATTGATCCTGGTAAAATGGCGAATCTGGTGGTTACGGATAAGCCTTATTTCGATGAGAAATCTAATGTACGCTATGTAATTGTTGACGGCAATGTGCAATCATACGAGGTTAAAAAACCGAAGAAGAAAGGAACGGGTAAAGATGCAATGCCGAAAGGTAAATGGTCATATTCCGCAGATACGCCAAACGGTACGGTAACAGGCGAAATTATTATTACCGGTGAACCAGACGACTACTCGGGTACCATAAGCAATAGCCAAACTGGTCAAACCACTGATTTGACAGAGGTTTCTGTAGGGGGAAGCAGCTTGTCACTTAGCTTCCCTCTTGACATAGGAGGCAATAACATTCAAATACAAATTACCGCAGAAATTGATGGTGATACGTTTCAGGGTAACATGTCGGTAGGTCAGCTAGGAAGTTTTGAAGTAGAAGGACAGAAGGAACCCGAATATTAAATCAATCAACTATGAAAAAGAATATTTTAACTGCCCTGTTACTCCTGATTAGTGTGGGTTTGCAAGCTCAGGAAAAGGGTACTCTTTTAATAAAGAATGGAACCGTTTTAACGATTACCAACGGTATAAAAGAGAACTCGGATGTTTTGATCAAGGACGGGAAAATTCAGAAAATCGGAACCGGATTGAAAGCTCCGTCTGGCGCCGATGTTATTGATGCCAAAGGTATGTATGTGATGCCGGGTATTATTGATGCACACTCTCATATTGCACTTAATGCCATTAATGAGGCTACCAGCCCGGTAACTGCGGAAGTTTCGACCGGCGATGCAGTGAACCCATTAGACATTGCCATATACAGAGCCCTGGCGGGTGGTGTTACTCTTTCACACGCAATGCATGGTTCTGCTAATGCCATAGGAGGTCAATGTGAAACGATCAAACATAGATATGGCACTGTCGATCCGGAAGAACTTAAAATGAAGGGTGCGCCCAGGACCATTAAATTTGCCTTAGGGGAAAACCCAACTCGTGTG
>JBCDHA010000314.1:0-5127 GCA_038750705.1 Bacteroidota bacterium | reverse complement strand
TCTATCGCTGGATTGAACGTTTAGGAGATGGGAAGTATGGAATAGATCGACCTAATTATTCCGAAAGGCTTTACTTGATCAGATAAAACAACTAGCACAACCTACTCCTTCGGCTTCTAAAACCTCATCTTTCCAACTGTTCCCATTACGCTTCTTACTGAGTCTTTTAGTCCTCAAGAAATGTTCCCTCTTAATTGCCTGTATTCTCTCTGGTTTGGCTAGTTCCTCTAATGTCTCTTCTTCCATCCAGGTATAGCCCTCTTTTTCATATTCTTGGGCTTTCTCGAACAAGTCCAGATGATTCTCATATAACCAAACCCATTCGATTTTTTGCTGGTAAAAGCAAAAAAAGCATCCGGATCGGCTCCTGGCGTATTCCCCGGTTTGTACTTCTCCGTCAATTTCAACCTGATACTTTTTCTTGTCATAATAAGCGGGAATCCCCACTCCACTATCTTCGAGAATGCTAAAGATATCATTGATCTTTAGTGTGTCTTCATTTGCCACCAGCGGAAAATCGTCCAGTTTTCCAACTGGATATTCTGTAGTCTTCAGGTACTCAAATACCACCTTATTAAAGGTTGAAATACTACAATCCAAAAGTGCATCTAACTTTTGACGTTGAGTAAACTCTTTTGAAATAGGTCGTTCAGCAATGTCTAAAATAGTATTGGCCAAGTGGCTTGGTGCAAGCTCATTATACAGTCCAATCAAATCCTCCATATTGGGATTTGCAAGGACTAATTTGATCACGTCTTCGCTCCAGATGTTTCTCCGAAATGGAAAAATTGACTGTACATTGGGCTTTTTTGATATATACCCCTCTCGTTCCTCATCGCCACGAATACCAACATAGGAAATCGTTGGCTCATCTCCAATGTATCTTTCAAATGGCTCTAACTTTAATTTTTTAGTACACCAGCGAGCTGTGGAGGAGGGTAAATAACCACCGTATTCAGCTAAAAAATGATCAAAAGTAGTCTTGTGAGGAGTATCCTTCTCAGGATTCACCGCCATAATCTGCTTTATGTTTTTACCTAGGCAACTATTGAGTTTTTCAACTAGTTCATAGGTTTCATCTAGTTCCTTACCGGTATCACAAGTGTAGTATTCCACATCTATCTCCGGATGCCTATCTTTTAAATACAGCGCCAAAGCAGCACTATCCTTTCCTCCTGAAATACCTAACACATGCTTAACTTCCATACTACAGTTTTTTTAGTAACCTTACCAATGCCGCTTTTCCTAAATTTTCATTTTTCTTGATCAACTCGGAAAGCTGCTCTTCAAGTTCCGATAATTCAGTCTCAGTTTCAGGTTTGATGATGATGTTTTCTATACGTTTTTCACCACTTACTTCAGTCAGTTGTAACTGGATGATATCTTCCTCTTTTCTCTCTTCTTTTAATTGATGCAATTCAACTAAGCTTTCAAGACTCTCTAGCATCTTTATGGTGTTATCTGACAATAGAACCTCTTCATCGTCCAGAATTTTTTGCAAGGGTTTACCAAGTATCACATCTGCGAGTGATTTTAGCCATGAATCACGATCATCCAGTTTTGACATGATACGATTCACCAGTGTTTTTTCCTTGGCTAATAACAAATGCGGTTTAAGCTCCTTAAATCGTGATTGAATTTTGGGCTTGTAGCTTGCAAACTCTGTTTCTTTTATTCCAAGTGTAGAAAGTAAGAGTTTTTCATATCTATCAAGTAAATGATCATAGCTGGTACGAATTTCATATATAGCCTCGTTTAGATGCTTAATGAAACCTTCCAATTCATTGTTGCCTCCTTCTTGAAGATTTAAATTTTTATATCCCAAACCTTTAGGAAGTTCATCTAACAGTGCTGTTTCAGGATCTTTAGCTTTAGCAATAGCATCCCGTACACCCTTGGCTGCTGGTGACATCCGGTTACTCTTTTGAGCATATTCCGGCAGGTTTCTGTAAAAGGCAATGAACCGACTGAATATAGCAATAAGGGAGCTAGCGGTTTTCCTATTATCTGCCTCCAAGCCAGTTATCTCTTTGTATTTATGAAATAAATTAAGCTTTACGCCATCTACCTGATATGCTTTTACATAGTAGTTAGATGGTTTTTTATGAAGCAAATCCAATACTTCACTTGTGAGATAAGGTATGTAGCCTTCTTCTTTGTGGAACAGTGCATAGTCCTGATCTTTCACAATTAAAAAGATTGGAATCCAGAAGTCTATAAATCCTTTTTTGAGCTTGAAAGGTGGCCGAGCCAATGAGTCGTATAAAACAGAAATATTCTTTTTTACCGTTTTGGAATCCTCAAGAAATTGAACGCAATGATCCCAAAGAGGCCAAAAAGACTCATCATCCGGTTTAGTCAAGAAGTATGATCCATTCTCAAATTTGTGAATACCAGTTTCCTTCAATAGGCTTAGGTAAATAGTCTTTTGCGGGGGAAATTTCTTTGCATCATAACTCAAGTCTTCATTCTCGGCATGATCCAAGAGATCCCTCAAAAGGTTCTTACGAGCAGTGAGTATTGGACTACTTAAGTACTCTTTATTGACCATCTCATTGTTATAAGCTGGTGCCAAAACGTATGCCTCTTTTGCAGCTTGAGACAGTAACTTATTTAAGGTTGCTTTGGAATTGACCGAAACATTTTTTCCTTGATAAAACCAAGCTACATTATCATTACTCCCATAAAGGCCAGCTTCCAATATTTCATCGAGTTTGTTGATCTCATGTTTTCTTTCTTCCAGGAGTAGTTTTTTTGCCGCCTTATCGTCCGGATATTTTTTAATAATGTAATCGATCTTTTCGATCTCAAATAATGTCTTATTGATCGAATCAGTATCCGCTAAAAGCACGAAAACCTGAGCTTTCGTCTCTAGTGAAACCTTTTGAATTTCCTTTTTATCAATGGTGTCATTAATGATCAAATTAATGTATCCATCGGTTTCTCCTTGAGGTTCCAGAACATCGATTTCTTCGGTGATATTGAATCTGAAAAATCTAGGTATTCCTTTTTGATAATAGATACCCTTTGCAAAAACAACTGGAGGGTCTAAATAGTAATTAACCCTCTCAGATAGGTCGATAGACGGGCTTATTTTACTACTTGCTTCAATTAGCTCCTGCTCGATATCTACATCCGTACCATCAATGAAGAAGTATTTATTCTTATGATTGAAGAATTTGATGATCCGCTGTTCAATCAGCTTATCTATCAATCTATCAGGATCTTTGATATTCAATGCCAACTGTGCATAGGTATCTAAGAAGTGCCTGTCCAGTCTTCCAAGTGGCTTGGAAAACAGGTTGATTAGCCCAATACATTTTATGATATTGGCTATATCCTCAAAGTCATCAGGGTTAAGTGCATCGGCTTTTTCCAAAGCCGTAAGTATTGCGCGCCATTGAGGTTTATGCGGATTCGAGTCTTTATCTTCTAATTCACTTGTAAGATTTTTTGTTAGGTAATCAAATACCTTCGCAACGTGATAAGTTTCGTTTTCTGAGGACTTGAAATTGACCAGTGCACTTTGGTCATTCGAAGATAGAAATGTAAACAATGATCTTTCATTCTGTCCATATCTCTGCAGAGCCTGAGTTAAAACATTAGCAGATAAATAGTCCAATGGATATAGCTTTCGGGCTAAATCAGCGTCAAGATTCTCAGCATTGGATATCAGCTTACTTTCATTGATATCTTTAAATAGAAGATCAAAATTTTTCTTACTGCTGACACTTATTCCATGCTCTTGAATACGTTCTGACGCTAGAAAGAGCAACTGTTCGACTGGTTCATCAAATGAAATGTCTATTAAACGGCCTTTTACTTTCTCCCATTCTTTCTTTTGAGCACGATCAAGTCCTTTGGCGTAAGCTCCAAAATTTTGATGCAGGGTGGTGATCAGAATTACATTCCTCTCTGGATCATTAGCTGTTTCGGCTAATTTCTGAATGAAGTAAAGCTCCTTCTCAGGATTATTCCTTGCTGCATACTCCAGGAACTTACCGAATTCGTCAATCAGAAATATTAGAATCTTACCCTCATTCTTGAGTTTCTTACTCCTAGCCACAATTTCCTTGAAAAGCACATCATCAGAAGCTGTGCTTTTGAGATTTAATTTTTCCCTTAGAACGTCTGTGAGTGAATTGGCTTCACCTATGATTTTGAAAAAATCAAATTGCTTAATGCCATTGAATTGTCCGTTTAACGGAGCGAAATAAGCCTTGTCATTCTGTAAATTCTTTTCAAGTGCCCACAGAAAACTTGATTTACCCGTACCATAAGACCCTATGATATTGAATGAATGATGCCCTGACTTGTATCCTTGAATAAGTCTCTGATACACATCCAGTGCATTAGGCGTAGTTATGTAATGGATGTCATTTTTGACATCTCGCTCAATATTAGTCGATGTTGTATACCTGTGCATTGTAGTAATCTTCTAATATGTCCCATTTATCGGGTGATCCTTTAATTTGAACTTCTTTTCTGCCGGCATCCTCTTTGTAGACGACAAAATCATATTTATCGCATAGGTTGGATATTTGGTACTCCAAGCCTTCAGCGTTACAGCCAAGACTATCGGCAATATTTACTTGAATCGTATCAAACGAAATGGACACCTCTTCTGCAAACTGATCTAAAAGCATGTAGAGGAATATTTCAGAAGGAAGCTCTCTTCGTTCGGTGACTTTCAGCTGATACAGTTCGCCTTCGGTCAAATCACCTCCATCTATCTTATCAATCAAATTGAGTCCTATGAAGATGGATGAGAGGTCATCCTCTAATTCTTTACCTCCTTTTCTTTCAAGAAAGTAAGTTTTTAAGAATACTTTGATATCATTTTTCAATGTCGCCTCAGCAACTGAAGAGCCGCTGCGCTGCGATTCCCTGGTCAAGTACCTCAAAAGCTGCTGGATAGTAAACTGAGAATTCACCTTCGTCTTCCTAAACTCTCGAAAGAATAATGAGTATATGGAGGCAGTCTCTGATTTAACTAGGTGATACTGCAAGAGCCATAACGTTCCTTCGTACTCCAGAAATGGGTCAAAGCCTTTTTGATCATCAAATAAAGCATGTGCAATCTCAGTCAACTGATTTTGCTCATTTTTAAGATTAAACGCCTTCATC
>JBCDHA010000313.1:0-5149 GCA_038750705.1 Bacteroidota bacterium | reverse complement strand
CGTACCAGCTCCATATTTTAGGTATGGTAGCGTGCGATATAAGGATATCAAATTTTAAGTGGGTATTTTGGGGCAGGTCCTCTATAACGCCAACTACTTCAAAGGGCGTGTCTCTTGAACCGATTTCAATACGCTCGCCAACAATGTTCGTTCTGCCAAAATACTTGTTGGCCGTGGATTCGTTGACCAGCACTTTATGAGGCTTATCAAATACTGCAGCAGGATCGCCAAATTTTACATTGTAATCAAAAAGAGTGAAAGCGGAGGCGTCAGCGAAATAGATCATGTGCTCATAATTCCTGGTATCGGTACTCGATACGTAGATCTCCGAGGTTCCAAGATGAAAGAATCTTGCAAAATCGATCACCTCGGGCATCGTACTTTTAAATTCCGGTCCAAGAGTTTGATAGGTTTCACAATCATTCACTATGAATTCGCCGTCATTATATAAGTCTAGTGTTATCCTATAGATATTATCTGCATTGGTATAATGGCGCTCGTAGCTTCTTTCGAATTTGACGTAGTGAGCAATCAGCAAGGTAGAAGCCATTCCTATAGCCAGTCCAAAAATATTGATGGTAGAAAAAATGCGGCTCTTGAGCAGCGTTCTGATGGCCGTTTTTAGGTAACTCTTTAACATTTGTTTAGGTCTTTTTAGTTAAATATTTTCCGATGGCAGGGTTATTTCAAAGCGCAGAGGCACCTCGTTTTTAGGTCCGCCTCCATTGAATTTAAATTTTCTCCGGTTTATTTCTCCGGATCCCTTAATTCGCAGGTTATCGTCAGCATTTACTTGAAAGGTGACAGGCACCGACTTCGTAATACCCTTTAATGTCAGCTCCATATCAGCTGTATATTCCAGAGCAGATACTTTTTTAGCGCCATTCACTACTATCTTGGCCGTAGGAAACTTCTTCACATAGAAATAGTCCTTTTTCTTACGAATGTTTTTCTCCAGATCTTTCCAATCGTTACTTAACGACTTGCAATCAATGAGAACTTCCAGTTTTATATTCTCATAATCGCCGGGAGTCCATTCCAGCTTCTCGATTTTCCATTTTTCGAAAGTGAATACCTGCTCACTTCCTGCATTTCCAATGGCCTGAAGTACGCCCGGAGGCGCTCCTTCTAGTTCAAAAGCATAAGGATCATGAAAAGCCCATTGCGTAAGAGCAGTGAGTGTAATGAATAAAACGGTTGTTGTTAATTTAATTCTGATCATTTTGAGTTGAGTTAATTCCGAAAAGTCTGATTGCTGGTTTCCATCACAAAGTTGAGCTTGAATTGCATATTCTCTCTGGCGTCTTTAGGTCCGTCAGGCCCATCCACTTTTGAGTGCTCATAAACATTGAGATCAAATTCACTTGTAATTAAAAGCCTGACCTCATTGTTTTTTTCCACTACGGGCACAATCTGAGTAGTGGCTTCTATCTCTTGCTCTTTCCCCATAAAAGAAAAAGTTCCCGAGATCAACCTGGCACCGGCGTCTGGTGTTAAAATGTCATTACGATGCCACTTAAAATCCTCAAAAACGAATGATGCCCCGGGAAAACGTTTTACTTTGATGTGCTTCTTATGTACGTTTTTGTCATAGGTTTCCTCGCCCATGGTCACATCCCGGGTATCCACAACGAACCTTCCGGAGAGCAAATTGTCATTCCAATTTAAGGTGCCCGCAAGTTGTTTTACTTCACCTGCATAGTTATCCAGCGGTGCGTAAAAATTAAACTGAACGATAGGGGTTAACTTGTCAATTTCTCCCATAACGCGCCAGTTGTCACCGATATTCTCGATAGCGATGCGGCCGGCCTGGATACTACCTTCCCCCTTTTTTAAAGCTAAGCCCAAGCTTTCCCAGGTTGTGACAGCCGTGGTCTTAGCTACCGGGGTAAAACCGTCACCGATAGTCGATGTCTGACTGATACGAAAAACCTCACCTTCCAGGATTTTAGCCAGTTGCCTAAATGCATTTTCATAGTCTGTAAACTCAGCAACGAAAGGTGAAGAAAGTCGGCTGTAGACCGGTACTACACAATTGAATTGGCTGTAAATTTCATAGGAGAGATAAAGCTTTCCCTCTTCACTTACAAAGGGATGCACATCTAGGTAAAAAAGCCGATTTGTTCTTTTAAAATCAAGCTGTGCTTTCAAGGCAAATTTCTCAAACCCTGAGTATAAGGCGGCCAAAGCCTTTCCGTGAAATTCTTTTTTATTTCCGGAAAAACTGCCGGTTAACTCTGTGATTTTGACGGGTAAAGCGGTGGTCGACCTACCGTTAATATAGGTCATAATTTCCGTCTTTAGATTGGATTTATCCGTTTGTGGGTTACGCGCTACAGTTCTTAAAAAAACCTTAAATCTTGAAAGCTCGGCATATCGACCGATATAAAAAGACCTGCCAAATTTATTTTGAAAGATAATTTGAGGTGTAATTGTAATTTCCTCTGGGGCGCCATTCTTAACATCAAATTTAACGATATCAATTTCTAATCCTTGGGCTGTTTCCACCATCGAGTCGTAATACTCTTCCATAAAATTTCGGTCCAACTCTTTAGAGGCATCCACAAAAACGACAATTTGTGCCAAAACAGAAATTCTGCATACTACTAGAAACCCTATGACCCATGGAAACCGCATGTTCTATTTTTTCTTGAGAGTGTAAATGTGTCGGTTGAAGAATTCAGCATCTCCCTTTAAATATTTTATGTCGCGCGCTATGGTAAACTCAGAAGCGGAGATATTCACTGTTTTACGCATCAATGCCTTCTTATTGTTGTCTTTACCCCTGGTACTCAGAACAAATTCATATGTACCATCCTCGTTTTTTTTGAAACTGTCAAGATCCCAGGTATCGTTAAAATTGAACTTAGCGTTGTTATTATCTGCTACTACTTTATCTGAACCTTCTCTCACCACCTCTCCATTGTTGAAATACGTATATTGCAATGTCACCGCATCGCCTTTCCTTTTACCCGATATTTGTAGGTCAACAGTCCCCCTGGTTTCGTCGTCCTGAAAGTTTAAATAGTTGAGGTTTCCCTCCCAGTTTCCTTCAAGGAGTTTTACAATCTCGAGCTTGTCAGCATAGGATTGAGCGTAAACCGAACCCAAAGCCAAAAAGACCATCAGAATTAATAGCAAACGTTTCATGATGTTGTATTTTGAGTTATTCATATCTTAAACTATCTACGGGATTGGTTTTCGCCAATTTCAACATATGATAGGCCGTAGTGACCAGCGTAATCACCATCAATGCTATAATCGGTAGTAAGAAAGTGGTAACTGAAAAACTGATCTTATTGGTGAACTCTTCCAGCCACTTTTCACCGAAGTAATAGGCGGTAGGTACAGCCACCAGAAGAGCCAGAAAGATAAGCTTGAGAAAGTCAAAGGACAGGTTCCAAAGCAATGAAACAGTATTCGCCCCCAACACCTTCCGAATCCCTACTTCTTTGGTACGTTGTGATAAATTATAAGCAGAAAGACTAAATAGCCCCAGTGAAGCCAGGAAAATACCCAAGATGGTAAAAAGGAGCATAACCCACCCAAAATTTGTTTCACTTTGGTACTGATTAGCAAATCGGTCGTCTAAAAACTCGTATTGGTAGAGATTATCGGGAAAGCTAGCCTTATACTCTTTTTCAATAATTTGCAGTACTTCCCTGGTAGATGCTAAAGGGTTTTCACCTGTATTATATCGAATTGAAAAATAATTAGGATTGTCATTAAGGAGGTATAGCGCAGGTTCAGCACGGATTTTCAGGGATCGATGGTTATAATCATTAATCACTCCGATAACCCTGATGCTTATTTCATCGGTAGCTATTACTTTATCAATTGCTTCTTCCGCATTATCAAACGTTAAGGGTGACAGTGCAGATTTATTAATTAATGCCTTAAGCGTAGCATCCTCCCCCACATATTGCGCTGTGCCGGCCAGAATTTGGGGCTCATAAACATCATAAAACCCATTATCAATATAGGTAATAGAAATACCCTGGTCTGTCTCACTTGCCATAGACTTATCGGTGCGCTTAAGGTCACTGGTTGACCAATTGAATCCTCCTGAAGGTATGGAGCCTGAAGCTGAGACCGCAGAGATTTGGTTATAAGAAGCCAATGTATTTTTAAACGATTGTGCCCGGTCTCCGTATTCATCGGTATTTTGCTTAGGCCGCTCTACCACTACCACCTGATCGATGTTAATGCCAAGATCTTTATTTTGAAAATAAGCAACCTGCTGGTAAATAATATAGCTGGTGGTCATCAATGCCAGGGAAAGTACAAACTGCACTACCACACTTCCTTTTCGGTATAACAGTCCTTTGCCATAGTTCGACACTTTACCTTTTAAGATGTCATTCATCGAAAAAGCGGCAATAAGCAAAGACGGCTGCACTGCCGACCAGATGATACCTATCATAACTGGAATGAACGCCGCTCCTAACACCAGCGGATTGGAAAATAACGGTTGAGTGAAAGCCCCTCCTATGTATTTCGATAGAACGGGCATGGAAAGTTGCACTGTGGTAACCGCCAATAAAAAGGCGGCAACATTTACGATCAGCGCCTCCAGACTGAACTGACCAATGAGCTGCCCTTTACTCGCACCCAAGTTTTTTCTAACGCCGACCTCTTTCGCTCTTTGAAAGCCTTTAGCCGTTACCAGGTTAACGTAATTGATAATTGCCATTAAAAGAATGATCAGACCCACGATAAGTAAGAAATACACGGATATTGCATTTCTATTATGACCGTATTCGTTTCCATAATCCGTGCTTAAATGGATGTCTTCAACCGGTTGGAAAAAAACCTCAAGGTTAGCGCTCAAACGATATTCTTCCCCGATATACTTGTCCAGAAAATCGATAATACTCTTATCGGAAACCATGGTACCGGCCTTTAGCTTCGCATAGGTGTAAAAATCATTCCACCCCCAGTTGTCTAACTTGGCCCAGAAGCTGTTGTTATTTTCGATCGACTTTAAAGAAACCAGCGCATCCATTCTAAAATGGGAGTTCTGCGGTAATGACCTCAATACACCGCCCACAGAGAGTTTAAGCAGGCCAAAATTATCCTCGTAGTAATCGATCTCCTTGCCCAAGACTTCTACACTCCCAAAATAATCCAAGGCCATTCCCTCGGTAAT
>JBCDHA010000312.1:0-5153 GCA_038750705.1 Bacteroidota bacterium | reverse complement strand
TTCTCTCACGCAGACCGTAAGTGTGTTGTCAGCGCCACAAGCAGATTTTACCTTTGATAATGCCTGTATTGGCGAACCAATACAATTTCAAGATACTTCCACACCGGTGGTTGGTGAATCCATTACTTCTTTTGAATGGGATATAGCAGGTATTTTCAGTAATCAACAAAACCCGGAGGTAACGTTAGGAGGCGCGGGCAATTATGACGTTACCCTGTTTACCACTTCTGAAAATTTGTGCCTAGGAACTGCTAATAAAGTGATTTCCATTGCTCAACCTCCGAGCTTAATGATTGGGACCGGTGCTAATTGTGAAAACGAACCGGTTAAGTTTTACGACTTGTCAGAAACTAATGGCGACGCTATTTCATCATGGCAATGGAATTTTGACAACCTGGGAAGCTCTTCCGATTCTATTGCATTTTTTGATTTTGGAGAAGCAGGTTCGTTTAATATAGGACTTCAGGTAATTACCGAAAACGGTTGTGAATTTGGAGTTCAGGAACAGGTTACGGTTAACACCGCTCCCCAAGCTATTTTTAATGTATCTTCTACGTTCGGTGCTCCACCACTTCAGGTAGACTTCGAGAATTTATCTCAAAATGCAACCAACTACCTTTGGAATTTTGACGGAGAAATAGAATCCGTTGCTTTAGAACCACAATTCATCTTTGATGAGCTAGGAGAATATAACCCTAAACTTATTGCCTTTAGTGAAGACGGCTGTACGGACACTACGTCACAGCAGGTATTTGTTCTTATACCTGAGCTCGCAATCCAGTTAAACAGCCTTATTCTGCCAGAAGACAATAATTCTCCGGTTATTTTAGGAATAAGCAATAATGGTACTCTGAGTGTGAGTCAATTGACAGCGGTTATTGATTTAGGCGGGCAAGTTGAATTAGAAGAGGTTATCGCAACACAACTTGCTCCGGGACAAACCATAAACTATCCTTTGGAGCTGACCATCTCTGATAGAAATATTGCTTATATCTGTATCGAGTTGGTGAGCGAGCTTGAAGACATAACTGAATTGAATACTTCTGATAACTCACTTTGCGAAACCTTTTCTCAAAAGCCGATTACTATTTCTGACCCGTTTCCAAATCCTACAACACAGCTGCTGAATGTTGAAATAGTTTCAGCAGAATCAAATACAATTGTGCTGAGAATATTGGATTCTACAGGAGCGTTGGTCAAAGAGTTTGAAATACCCGTAAGTCAAGGTTTTGAAACCATTGAAATGGACTTAAGAGAGCTGGACCAGGGTATTTACTTCTTACGAATTCCTGAGTTGAATAGAACTCAAATGATCAATATCATACGCTAAGCCACTAATATAATTTTGGTGTCATCGCCGTTCCGAGTATTTTTGACCAAAATTTAACTAGCTCATGAAGGCTCTGGATAGCACCGACAGAAAAATACTCGATATACTTCAATCTAATGCGAAAATCACAAACGCCCAGTTAGCCCAGGAAATAGGTCTATCTCCTGCGCCTACGCTGGAAAGGGTCAAAAAACTGGAAAATGCAGGCGTAATAAAGAGCTACCATGCTAAATTAGATGCCGAGGTTGTCGGTCTGGGTGTCAATACATTCGTTATGGTTTCTTTAAAAGGCCATAACAAAGAGAACATAGAGAAGTTTATCCAGAGTATTGATCGTATAGAGGAGATTATTGAATGTCACCATGTAACCGGTTCCAGTGACTTTATACTAAAAATAATATCAGAAGATATAAGCAGTTACCAAAAACTAATGCTGGAAAGAGTCAGCAATATTGATGTAGTGGATAATATGCAATCCATGGTAATCCTATCAACATTTAAGGACAGCAAAGTATTACCACTACCTTAATGGAATCAAGTACCCTCATTCTGAATGAAATTCAGATTCAGCAAAAGATAAAAAGGATAGCCTTTGAAATTTACGAGAACAATTTCAAAGAAAAAGAACTCATAATAGTAGGAGTTAAAGATCAGGGCTATAAACTGGCAGAGTTTATTTGTAAAGCACTTAAGGATATTTCTCCGATTAAACCAATCCTGATAAGCATCACGCTTGACAAATTTAAACCCACTCAAAGTGAAATCCTTTTGAGTGAAAATATTGAACGGTGTAAAAATAAAAGCATTCTCTTGGTTGATGATGTATTGAACACCGGTCGAACTTTGGCTTATAGCCTCAAACCGTTTCTTAAGGTAAGAGTAAAAAAAATTGAGGTTGCGGTGCTGGTGAATAGGAGTCATACGGAGTTCCCGATTTCAGCCAAGTATACGGGTTTTGAGCTGAGCACATCTATCATGGAGCATGTAAAGGTTATTCTTGAAGAAAAAGGTTCTGGTGCCGTGTACCTTCGGTAGCGAAAATGCACTTGTTTTAAAAAATCGCAAGAACTAACTTTCCACGCTTCAAATTCAGAACTTCTAATCCAACTAAAATAAAAAAGATTAGCTCATTGTCAACTCAGGAAAATCTTTTAGCCGAACTATCAAAGGATCAGTTGCTTCAAAAACTCGAAAAGCAAGAATCGAGATACAATAGTCTTTTTCAGAATTCTTTAGTTGCTATGATGACCTTTGACTCCGTCAATGGTAAGATTAGCAACGCTAATGAGAAGTGTTTGGATCTATTAGGTATCGCAAACATTTATTCAAGAAATTTTTATTCATTTCTTAAAGATTCTGATCGTGAAAAACTAGAATACTCGCTAGCCAAAAATGGGGCAATCGACAACATAGAACTTGAAATTCAAATTAATGGGAATAGCCGGTGGCTTTCCTGCAATGCAAAAATTAATGCAGATAACATTACTGCAGACTGTCTTTTGCAAGATGTTACTAAAAGTAAGGAGAGCCTTCTTGAACTTCAAAAGGTTAATTTTGAATTGGACAGCTTTGTTTATCATGCTAGTCATGATTTAAGGTCTCCTTTACGTTCGATCCTTGGGTTAATCGATGTTTACAGACTGGAATCAGACCGCAAAACCAAATCAGAATGCATAGAAAAGATTGAAGGTAGTGTAAAACGGCTTGACGATTTGGTAATGGAGCTGTTAAGTATTTCAAGAAATGACCGAATTAATGATCCTTATGTTAAGATTAACTTAATGCAAGAAATTAATAACTCGGTTTCAAGTTATTATAACGCGTCTGATACGGAAGACCTTGAAATAAGAGTTGATGTAAGGCAACCAATCGTCTTTAGGTCTGACTTGACCAGAGTAAGAATTATACTGAATAACCTTATTTCAAATGCCATAAAATACCGAAGTTTTAGTGAGCACGGCAGCTACATTAGTATCAAGGCGGTAATTAATGAAATGGAGCTTGTACTGACTGTGGAGGATAACGGGGAGGGGATCGAGCAAAGTAAACTCCCTCATATTTTTGATATGTTTTATCGTGCCACAGAAAGAAGCGAGGGCTCGGGTTTAGGGCTTTATATTGTTAAAAAAGTAGCTGATAAGTTAAATGCTTCTATACAGGTAGAAAGTTATGAGCTCGAGGGAACTACCTTTACAGTTAAAATACCTAATTCAAACAACTACTGACATGTCAGTTCATAAGGCCGATATAAAAAAAATCACAACGCACCAGTTGCAAGAAATGAAAAATCGTGGCGAGAAGATTTCGATGCTCACTGCGTATGATTTTTCTATGGCCAGAATTCTGGATGGTGCAGGTATCGATGTACTGTTGGTGGGAGATAGCGCATCAAATGTTATGGCTGGAAATGAAACCACCCTTCCGATAACGCTTGATCAAATGATCTATCATGCTACTTCGGTAGTTAAAGGAGTCGAGCGTGCCTTTGTTGTAGTTGATATTCCATTCGGGTCTTATCAGGGGAATTCCTCTGAGGCGTTGAGATCGGCCATAAGGATTATGAAAGAATCAGGTGCACATGCGGTAAAGGTTGAGGGGGGTAGTGAGATAAAAGAGTCTGTGATAAGGATTTTGAGTGCCGGAGTACCGGTTATGGGTCATTTGGGGCTCACACCCCAATCGATTTTTAAATTTGGCACTTATACTGTACGTGCTAAAGAGGAAGCTGAGGCCGATAAGCTGTTAGAGGACGCTCAGATATTACAGGACTGTGGATGCTTTGCTATTGTTCTTGAGAAAATTCCAGCCAAGCTTGCTGAAAAAGTTGCCAAGCAAGTTAGTATTCCGGTAATTGGGATAGGTGCGGGAGGCGGTGTTGATGGTCAGGTGTTGGTGATGCAAGATATGCTTGGCATTACTAAAGAGTTTCAACCCAGATTTTTAAGACGCTACGCTGACCTGGATAATATAATTACCGGAGCGGTAGAGGCTTATGTTAAAGATGTAAAGTCCAGTGATTTCCCTAACGAAAAGGAACAATATTAGATTGCAATGGACATCTAACTATTTTTACAAGGCTTTTCACTATCTGCCAACTGACCAAACCATACTACAGCATATTCTTTATAAATACCTACGCCTATTGCCTTCCATTCAGCCTGCTTCCAGGTGCCGGAGTTAATCAGAAGTGGATTATGGCCTTTGCTCTTTTTCCATCCGGCAAGTCCTCCCTCTGCAGAAGCTCCTGTTGAACTGTAATAGGCTATTTCATAACCCTGACTGTCATAATCTGCTATTTCTTTCGGCTTGTTCCACATACATTCAGCTTCTTTGTGATCACTAGTATAGCAGCACGGGCTCCAGTTGCCGTCATCCGACCAACTGTGAGGGTTGCATTTGCCATTTGGATCAAAATCGTACTGTTCTGCCAGGTCTTTCGCATGAATTTGTGCTACAAGCGTAAGTTTTTTAGAAACCGGTATGGCCGATAAGCGTTTGGTTTTTCTATATTTATTGATAAGAGCAATAAGCTTGGCTTCCTCCTGAGATAAGCAAACTTCTGAAGTTGAGGCTGCCGTGCTAATAGGGAATAGCGATATTAAATAGATGATGAGTGCATTCATAGTCATGAAAACTAACGTTCATTTGAGAAGGTTAGTTTAGATTTTTTAATCAACATTATTTGCATGCAACCAGAGATGTTAAAGCCCTTTACTTTTATTAATTTCACAACCTAATTGTTAGAACTCAGAACAAAATAGAAATGTCAGAATCCACATCAAAAATCATATACACCAAAACGGATGAAGCGCCTGCATTGGCA
>JBCDHA010000311.1:0-5162 GCA_038750705.1 Bacteroidota bacterium | reverse complement strand
GTATCCGTACCTCCGGCTGTCAATACTTCAGGTTGCCATTTTATTTCATGACCACCGGCCACCTTCTTCATGTAATCCACCATGCGATAGTCGCAAATGGTCATAGCGTCCATTATCTTAATTGCCGTGCCTTCACCTAATGAAGTGACTTTTTCGTGCGCCTGTGCCCCAGGCAGGTCAAAGGCAATGGTGGTATCTAATCCAAAGCCAAAATCAGGGTTAAGGCTGTGGGCTGCCACATTAGCTCCCCGAATGCCTACCTCCTCTTGAACAGTAAAAACACCGTAAACATCGTAAGCGGGATTTTTCAAATCTCGCAGCGCCTCAATGAGAATAAAAACAGAAACTCTATTATCAATGGATTTGCAGTTTACACAATCTCCCATCTCAATGAGTTCACGCTCCCGTGTTATTGGGTTTCCAACAGAAACAATTTCCTCCACCTTTTCCCTGGACATACCAAGATCAATATAATAATCCGAGGTTTTTGGCATTTTATTGCGCTCTTCAGGGCTCATAACATGTATAGGCTTGGTACCCATTACGCCCACCACATCTTCCTTACCGTGGATAATTACACGCTGGGCGGTCAAAGTTTTGGGATCAAAGCCCCCTAACGTGGTGAACCTAACAAAACCTTTATCATCAATGTGTGTAACTATAAAGCCAATCTCATCCATGTGAGCGGCCACCATGGCACTTTTATCACTGTTTCTGCCTTTTTTATAGGCCACTACATTTCCCATGTTATCTACCTCCACACTATCCACCAAAGGAGTGACCTGGGCAATCACCTTTTCTCGGATTCTTGACTCATAGCCAGGCGCTCCGGGAGCTTCACATATTGTTTTCAACAGATTAACGTTAATACTCATGTTGATATCGTTGCATTTAAATTATTCAAAAATCAATATTATAAAATTGACGCCAGTTAAGGCTAATTCTGAACTCTTTTTTAGATTTTTACAGAAGCATTATGTAGGTCCGTTGGCTCAATTATTTTTTTCGACCTTGATATAGTTTTTTTGATGTTTAAGAAACTTCTTCGTCTTCTTTTAAAACTGGGTTTCACCGCCGTGGTGGTCTTGGCCCTATTTGTTATGCTGGTGGCAAGCGGCCTCTTTGGAGAACTCCCCACCAAAGTTCAGCTCGCAAATATTAAAAATAATGTCACCACTGAGGTATACAGCGCTGATGGTGTGCTTATAGGTAAGTATTACATTCAGGAGAGGTCTAATATTTCCTTTGACCAAATTTCAAAAAATGTTATTCATGCACTCATCGCCACCGAGGACGCCCGTTTCTACGATCATTATGGCATTGATCCCAGGAGTCTTATTCGTGTACTGCTCAAAACAGTTATTTTACGAGACCGAAGCGGAGGGGGCGGGAGTACCATAAGCCAGCAATTAGTCAAGAATATTTTTCCCCGTGAAGATCACGGCATTTGGACTATTCCGGTTATCAAGGCAAAAGAGTCCATTCTGGCGTATCGGTTAGAAAACATCTATTCCAAGGATGAGATACTGGCGCTCTATTTAAATACAGTGCCATTTGGAGATAATGTCTTCGGTATAGAAACGGCTTCAAGGCGATTTTTCAGTAAGTCTTCAAGTGAATTGAAGCCAGAAGAAGCGGCGGTACTCGTGGGTATGCTAAAAGCCAACTACACTTACAATCCACGCTTGTTTCCCGAAAAATCGTTAACAAGAAGAAACACTGTTCTTAATCAAATGCATAAGTATGGCTATTTAAATGAGAACGAATTATCTCATTTAAAAGATCAGCCTCTAAAGCTAAACTACAGTGCTGCTAAAGAACGTGCATCTTCAGCCTCTTATTTTAAACAGCGGCTAAAGAACAAACTGCAGGAATGGATCAGGTTAAACCCAAAGCCAGACGGCACCCACTACAATTTATACACAGATGGACTTAAGATATATACTACCATCGATTCTCGTATCCAGAAGTATGCAGAAAAGGCCATGCAATCGCATATGGCAGATCTACAAAAATCTTTTGATCAGCATTGGAAGTCGAGCCAGCCCTGGGATAAAGATCCTGCTATTTTAAAAGCAGCAATACACAGAAACCCGAAATATATAAGACTCAAGAAAGAGGGCCGTACCGAAACTGAAATTTACCAGGCTCTGGGTCAAAAGAAGCCAATGAAGGTTTTCAAATGGGGCGACCAAAAGGAGCAGGAACTATCCACGTTAGATTCCATAAAACACTACCTGAAAATCCTACAGTCGGGTGTACTGGCCTTAGATCCGAAAAATGGAGATGTTAAGGCCTGGGTGGGTGGAGTTGATTTTAACTATTTCCAGTTTGACCATGTTTCAAAGTCTACCAAGCGCCAGGTAGGTTCTACCTTTAAGCCATTTGTTTATGCAGCGGCTTTGGAGCGCGGGTATGACCCTTGTGCTCATATTTCAGCTTCGCGCTTGGTATACACCGACCAGAAAGACTGGACACCTAATAATGCCGATGAAGAGGAGAATATTTTGAAGTACTCTTACAAAGGCGCTTTAGCTAAATCCGTGAATACGGTAGCGGTAAAAGTATTAGAGGAGGTCGGCCTTGACGAAACGATAACATTGGCCAGGTCCCTAGGTATAGAGTCGGATATTCCAGAGCTACCCTCAATTGCCCTGGGCACTCCATCTATCTCTTTATGTGAAATGACCCGGGCCTATGCCGCTTTGGCCAATGACGGCATAGTACGAGAGCCAAGATTTATAGCTAAAATCGAAAATAATCGGGGTGAACTGTTGGCCGAATTTAACACTGATAACGGTAAGCGAGAAATAAGTGAAGAAACTGCCGCTTTGATCACTGAAATGATGCGCGAAGTTATACATACCGGCACAGGAAGCCGAATACGATGGAAATATAGCCTGAGTAACGATCTGGCAGGAAAAACAGGAACAACACAGTCTAACGCAGACGGCTGGTTCATTGGCTATAATCCTGCACTCGTTGTAGGTGTTTGGGTGGGCGCTGATGATCCCAGGGTCAGGTTTCGAAGCTCTCGATTGGGTTCCGGTGCAAATATGGCATTACCCATTTTTGCCAAGCTCTTCAAACAGATGAACAGTGATCCGAAACTTGCTTCCGTCAGCAAAGCAAAGTTTCCAAAACCAAGTCCGGCCCTCTTAGCACAACTCGCATGCGATGATTTTAAAGACGACAAGAATTTTATTGAAAATCTACTTGGGCTTGAGAAAAAAGAGAAAATCAAGAAAAAAGAATTTGGAGAAAAAAAGAAAGGCTTTTTTCAAAAGGTAGGAGACCTTTTTAAGGGTAAAAATAAAAAGAAGAACTAGCCATCTTTAGAAGTGCTATCTTCAATGGCAGATAGCTCGCGTTTATACCTATCTGAAATTTCAAACTCCCGCAAGCTAAAATGTATGCCGGCAAGCCCTTCCAAAATATTTCGATCCTGGTCATCTGTTTGATAGGCGCGACGCATATAGGGCAATGACTTTTTAAACAGGGCAATGGTTTCATCTTCAAACTTTCCAAAGGCAAGAATATCAATATCGTCATAGTCCAGTTGCAAAATACGATTTACAGCTTCATTGTAGTAGATGACGCCAATATTGTAATTGGCATCTTTATTCATAGAGTCCAATTGAAGTACATGCTCGAAAGCCGCAATGGCCAGTCGCGAATAGTCATTTAATGAATCTGATTTTTGCTTTTGTACGTACCCTGAGCCAACGGCCAGATGAAATTTAAGTTCACTATCACGCAGAGAAAATGAGCCATCATTAATCGGGCTGTAAATAGCTACAAAATTGCTGTAGAATGTATTGGCGCCGCGGAAGTCCAGCTGCTGTAGCAGTCTCATAGCATCGTTGTAATAGGTAGTAGCTAAAAATTTTAAATTCTGAATGGCCTCCTCTCTGTACTGGCCTGAGGTGTCCATTTTCATTAACTGTCGGAATGCGGCAAGCGACGTTTTTCTTAAGTCTTCAGCTTCAGGCTCATTTTGAACTGCTTTAAATAGATCTTTATATATGAATCCTTTTAGGTACCAGGTAACGTTTTCTGCTGCGTATAACTCACTGGTCAAAGCCGAATCTATCAGTACCTGAGCCTCTTTCAACTGACCTCCCTGGTATTTTTTAAACGACTTATCCAGTATATTTTGCGCTTGAGCAGAGCAAAAGAGTAGTGATATAAATAGGGTTGTAAGTAGCCTCATCCGTTAACCACTTTAGAAATTGATAATAATTGAGTACTCACCTTTAAACCATGCTGATCAAAAGTAGCAGGATTCAACTCCATCATTTGCTTGTTATTCTCATAATACAAGTTAATATGAGCGCCTTGGTTAATAAACCCATCTCCTTCGGTTACTAGTAAAGTAGAGCTCCCTCCCAGGCGTTTAGAAATCTGTGACATATCCACAGCGCTGTTTTTTACCACATATAAAATGTGAGTAGGCTCTATTTCATCCATGGAGTTGAAGGTCATAATCTCAAAACTTCGATCACCCCGGCGCTTGATCTTCGACATTTTTTCCAGCTCTTCGCGTATGGCCGGATAGTCGCCATAGATACCGATTCTAAAACGCCCACTGGCCATTGTCTCCGGCCATTCTATGTATTTTGAGAAGTTATAAAGGAAAATAGCCTTTACTTTGGCATTGATATCAGGGCCTTCATTTGCTGTAAATGAACAGCACATTATGCCTACCAAAATAAGTGAAGCCTTTAAAAAAACGATATTTCGCCCTGCCGCTTTCAAACCTGATAATCAGCTTCTTAGATGTTCAAATTTAGTTAAATTCACTCTCATTTCACATGCCGTGTTACCGCGGTCACCTTGGTTAGGTAGCATATTGCGTTCAGCTATCATCGGCATGTATTGATAAGAATTGGAATCTTCGTAACGGAAATACGAGATATTTTCATCGCTTCTTATCAGGAAAGTGGTAGCTCCCAGAGCGTCCACAACTTCGATCTTTACTATTGCTTCGGTATCACAACCGTCAAGTATAAAGCGATGCGCCGTACTAAAGGGAACGGCATCCATCTGAAAATAACCATAGGCGTTAGCTTCCACACAGGCTATTTCCTGTCCACCTTCATCAACCAAAACCACCTGATGAACTCCGGGCTCCATTATTTCAAATTGTCCGCAAACAGTCG
>JBCDHA010000310.1:0-5204 GCA_038750705.1 Bacteroidota bacterium | reverse complement strand
GATATGATATAAAGTGCATGCTCTTTTCTTTTATCATCAACCGGACGAGCCGTACCATAAATTACCACAGATCGGTAGTTGGCAGAATGATGAAAAGCAGACCGGGCCAGTACAATACCATCAAGGTGTGTCACGGCCATCGAAACAGGAAACCCCTTTTCCAAATGTTTAATGAGCCTGCTGGTGGTAGCGCCATGTACATAAACCTTATTTCCTTCTCTACCATAAAGCGTTGGAATAATGAAGGGTTGGTCATCTACCACAAAGCTGATATGACAGATGAAGGCATCATCAAGAATGGCGTAGGCTGTGGCCTGATCATAGTGACCTCGTCCGGGCACTCTTTTCACCTTGTTTCTTGAATCCACCTGATAATTTTTACTCATGATTACAATATATATTTAAAACTTTGATTCGAAATTAAAGACAAACTGGACTATCTTTATACTCCAATTATAGATTATTAAATGGTCCGGTTATGTTTCCATGGAAATCAATTATAGCAGTTAACACTGATCTGAACAGAGCACTCTACCTGCAGATATCTGACAGTTTCATCAAAGAAATAAGCGCGGGCAGGATCCAGCGCTCACAAAAGATACCAGGTTCCAGAAAGATGGCGGAATTGCTTGGGCTGAACAGAAAAACTGTGATACAAGCGTATGAAGAACTTTCGGCGCAAGGATGGATCCAATCCATATCGTCATCAGGAACGTACATATCCAGCGACTTACCTATTAGCAGGTATGCAAGTATTGAAACAGCTGAGTTGCCTTCGAGAAAATTACCATCGCCAAAGTCGAATCCATTTGAGTATATCCCGGCCAGTACACCAGACCGTAAAAAACTCATTATCGTAGATGGAGGCACACCAGACCATCGCCTGGCGCCGATGGATTGGATATATAGAGAAAGCCGGTCGATTATCAACAGTAGTTATGGGAAACAACTATTAACGTACTCAGGTATTCATGGTGATGAAAAATTAAGAGATACACTGGCCCAATACCTCTCTGAAACGAGAGGCATGAACCTGAATACCACAAACCTGTTAATCACCCGTGGAAGTCAAATGGGAATCTTTCTGGCGGCGCAAGCTTTAACTAACCAGGGTGATAAGGTGGTGGTAGGTTCGTCTAGCTACGATGCAGCCGATTGGTCCTTTGAGTATGCTGGATGCCAGTTGAAACGTATACCGGTTGACCACGATGGACTTAGCACTCATGCCCTGGCTGAATTATGCGGTAAAGAAAATATAAAGATGGTTTATATTACGCCCCATCATCATTTCCCCACCACAGTTACACTCTCAAATACCAGGAGAATTGAATTGATGGAGCTTTCTATGCAACACGATTTTATCGTACTGGAAGACGACTATGACTATGACTTTCATTATAAAAGCGCTCCGATTCTACCTCTTGCCAGCCTGGATCACGGCGGACGCATCATTTACGTGGGCTCATTCAGCAAGGTTTTTGCGCCCAACGTTAGGGTGGGTTATGTAGCAGCGGCAGACTGGCAAATAGACCGGATGGCCAGAATAAGAAGAGTCATAGACCGCCAAGGAGATCAAATCATGGAAAGAGTCATGGCAGAAGCTATTATTAACGGAGAGCTATCTCGACATCTAAAAAAGAGTATCCGAATCTACGAGGAAAGGCGAGATCACCTGATGGAACTTCTAAATGCAGGTCTTTCCAATCACGTGGCGTTTGATATACCTCAGGGCGGTATGGCGGTATGGCTAAAATTTAAAAATTACCAGCTAACGGACTTAAGAGATTATTTCATCTCTGCCGGACTATCTCTGGATATTGACAAGTACCTGGCCAGGCAGTTTAATGCGTTCAGATTCGGATTTACCTCGTTAAAAAAAGAAGAGCAGAATAAGGTGGTAGACTTAATGACTAAAGCTATTGAACTATCTGCATCTTAAGTTTCTTCTTAAGCTCTTCTACAGAAGTTTTGAAACCTGCATTAGTGTCAATCATATCATTGACGGACTGAACCGCATGAATTACCGTGCTGTGGTCCCTACCCCCAAAATGGTAACCTATGCTTTTCAAGGAATGGTTGGTATATTCTTTTGAAAAATACATGGCCACCTGCCTTGCAATTACGATCTCTTTTTTCCGTATTTTATCTTTCAGAGAATCTACCTCTACTTTGAAATATTCGGCCACTGTTTTCTGGATGTAGTCAATCCCTACTTCGGTTTCAATATCCTGGACGATATTCTTTAGAGTCTGCTTGGCAAGTTCCAGATCAATTTCTACTTTATTTAATGAGGCATGTGCTATTAAAGATATCAAAACACCTTCCAGTTCTCTGATGTTAGTGTCTACGCTGTAAGCCAGGTACTCCAATACATTATCCGGAATACTTATGCCATCGGCCTGCATCTTACGCTGAATAATAGCAACACGGGTTTCGTAATCCGGAGTTTGTAAATCAGCGGTCAAACCCCACTTGAATCGGGAGAGCAGGCGCTCTTCTAACCCTTTTAAATCACGAGGAGGACAATCGCTTGTCATTACAATTTGCTTACCTGCCTGATGCAAATGATTGAAGATATGGAAGAAAATTTCCTGCGTACGCTCTTTTCCCGACAAGAACTGAACGTCATCGATTATCAGAATATCTACTTGCATATAGAAATTCTGAAACTCCTGAATCTTATTGTTCTTAAGAGCGTCTATAAACTGATTTGTAAACTTCTCCGACGAAACGTAAAGCACAAAACTGTTATGTACTTTCCTTTTGATTTCATTACCAATTGCCTGAACCAGGTGAGTCTTGCCGAGCCCTACTCCTCCATAAAGCATCAACGGGTTAAATGAAGTTACGCCCGGTTTTTGAGCTACTGCATAACCTGCCGATCTTGCTAGGCGATTACAATCTCCTTCTATGTAAGTATCGAAGGTATAATTTCGGTTAAGTTGGCTTTGTTGATATAGGCTATCAACCGTCTTAAGTTGAAAGGGAGAAACATATTCGTCTTTTCCTGTACCGTATCCGTTGGCATTACCCTTATTTGGGAGATTAACATAAAGCGGTTTCGATTGACTGTCTCCTCTATCTACAATGACCGAATACTCTAACCGCGCCTGATTTCCCATTACCGTGGTAATGGCCATCTTAAGGATATGCACGTAATGCTCCTCCAGCCATTCATAGAAAAACTGGCTGGGAACCTGTATGGTTAGTACGTTCTCATCACACTTTATTGGTACAATTGGCTTAAACCAGGTACTGAAGCTTTGCTCGGCCACCTTTTCGCTGATTACCCGCAGGCAGTCATTCCAAATTGATTCGCAATTATCGTGCATTAACTAATTCATCAACTCTTTGTTCGATTGTTTTCAGACACTCTGAAGAAAAAAGGGTAACAAAGTTGAAAAAAAAAACACGAACATGAAAGGAAGGATTCTTTTGAATTAGAGATAATTTTTATGACTTCCCTGATATGAATATGAAATCTTTGAAATATATAATCCTACTTTTTATACCCTTTCAATCGAATAGAAAAATGTGCTTAAAGAAGTAACTTTACTAAAAGATCAACAGCATAAATGACGCAGAAAACAGAATCTCTTTTTAATGATTTTAAAAAAATTACAAAGTCAGAATGGCTCGAAAAAGCCACCGCAGATCTAAAGGGGGAAAGTCCCGTTGGCAAGTATAGCTGGAATTTGGAGCCCGGTTTAAAAGTTGAGCCCTACTACGATGAATCAGACCTCCATGGCATTCAAATATCACCTTTTCAGAATAATGATTTTGGTGAAAGTCAATTTCCATCTAAACCTGGTGGCAAAGTATGGGTCAACCTACAGGAAATTGATGTTAAATCAGCGTCAGAAGCAAATAAAGAGGCTGTTGACGCCCTTAACAGTGGTGCCGACGGAATTCATTTCCATCTGACTGAAGCTATTGATCCGGAAGCGCTGTTGACGGGAATAAGGCCCGAATACTGCTATTTATCCTTTGGATTTGCGGCGGATAAATATGATCATGCAGCGGCGCTAGCAGATTATTTTTTAAAACATAAAAAAGCATTCGGAGCTGCTTTACCCAAAGGAACAGCTGCAATTAACCAGTTGGAAATGTTTGAAAAGCTTCAAAGCGCAACACCGCATTCTCTTAGTATTCCATCCATTGATGTATCAAACTACACAGATCAAATAAGCAGCCAACTCAATCAAATATGTGAGATGGTTAAGTCAGCTATTTCCAAAAACTATTCGCTTACAAAGTGTTTTAAAGCGCTTCATATTTCCACAAATGTAGGCACCGACTATTTCGGAGAAATAGCTAAGCTGAGAGCGCTCAGAATTCTAGTATATAGGCTAGCTCAACATTATCAGGCAGAAAACTTTGCCCCTGAAGATGTAACAATCAGAGGGCTATCTTCCCCATGGGTGAATCCAAGCTACGAACCTTATGGCAATATGCTTAAGGGGAGTACAGCTGCAATGTCAGCTATTCTGGGTGGATGTAATGAAATTGTTATCCGGCCCAATAATAATGAAGAGGCTTTCTCGAAACGAATAGCTCGAAATGTTTCGAATATATTGAAAGAAGAGGCGCATCTCGATAAATCCCTTGATCCGGTGGCCGGATCCTATTATCTGGAAAAATTAACTGACTCCTTAATGCGTGCAAGCTGGACCAAACTTCAGATGGAAAATAAGGAGATAAGTGATTTATCTCAATACGATTCCGTTCGGAAATCACCTGAAGTTACCCCACCGGAATGGATGTCAGCCGAGGGTATTCCTATTCCTGCTTTAGCCAATAGCACCCGGTATGAACACCTTGGTTTTTCTGCTGGAATAGCTCCCTATTTGCGCGGCCCTTACTCCACCATGTACTCCGGCCGGCCATGGACGATTCGGCAATATGCCGGTTTCTCTACTGCTGAGGAATCAAATGCGTTTTATCGTAGAAATCTTGCCGCCGGACAAAAAGGGCTTTCAGTAGCATTCGACCTGGCTACTCATCGCGGTTACGATTCGGACCACCCCAGAGTGATGGGTGATGTGGGCAAAGCCGGTGTTGCCATTGACTCAGTTCTGGATATGAAGATTTTGTTTGACCAGATCCCGCTGGATCAAATGTCAGTGTCAATGACCATGAACGGAGCGGTTATTCCAATTATGGCATTCTACATTGTAGCTGCAGAGGAACAAGGCGTTGATAAG
>JBCDHA010000309.1:0-5205 GCA_038750705.1 Bacteroidota bacterium | reverse complement strand
TAAGTAAACATCAGTTGGTCAGTGGGTTGCAGTTCAAAGATTTACTGAGCAGTATGTTTTCGATGCCAGGTCCTGATGATGGGTTTGAGGATGAAGAACAGATATAAAACTTATGGAGTTATCACATGCGCGAAAACTTATTGCGCAGGGTGAGGGAGAAACCATTGAATTCAAAAGAAAAGTAGCTCACCCTGACAAGATAGTTAAGGAACTGGTAGCTTTTGCTAACACGTCAGGAGGTCATTTATTTATTGGTGTTAATGACGATGGTTCCATTCCGGGTGTCAGGTTTCCTGAAGATGAAATTTTTGCCCTTAACAAGGCCATTGAACAATACTGCCGACCCGCTCCGGAATTTCAGATAGACACCTTTCCCCTTTCGGAAAAAAAATCACTGGTTCGTTACTTTGTTCCTTCAGGGCAAAAAAGACTTTATACACTCTCTTTGGAGAAGGAAAAACATCGTTTAGCGTATGTTCGCTATGCAGATAAGAGCATTAAGGCAAGTAGAGAAGTGCAAGAAATTCTAAGAAGAAGGCACCAGAATAAAAATATCAAATTCCATTTTGGTGATAAAGAAAAGCGCTTGATGGAGTACCTGGAACATCAAAAATTAATCACCCTCGATGAGTATAGAAAACGAGCAGATCTCAATTACTATAAAGCTTCTAAAACATTGATTATTTTAGTTTTAGCCAATGTTTTAGGGGTAATACCCAACGACAAAGGCGATCAATATTACCAAAGGAAATAAGTTTCGAAAAACAAGCCTTTGTTCTTTCCGCTTACTAAGCAGTTATTTAAATTTGATGCGTCATTTCTAATTATTAGAACCCTCCATGGTTAAGGCGCAGAGCAAAGAGAAGAAGATATTCGTACTTGATACTTCAGTAATTATCTACGAGCATAACTCAATCATGAATTTTGATGAGCATGACGTAGGCATACCGATTACCGTTCTTGAAGAACTTGATCAGTTCAAAAAAGGTAACGATACCAAGAATTTTGAAGCACGCGAATTTACTCGCCTGTTAGACAACCTTGCAAAAGGTCATATGCTGCAAAATTGGAATCCGCTGAATGGCAATACCAGGGGTAACTTCAAAGTGCTCATGGACTTTAAAAGCAAGGTAGATGCCAATGAAGTTTTTGATGAAGATAAGGCAGATCATAGGATTTTGAACTCTGCTTTGCAACTTCAACAAGATGAGAAGTCTAAAAAGGTTATTCTTGTTTCTAAGGACATTAACCTTAGATTAAAGGCTAAGTCTTTAGGGCTTCCCGCAGAAGATTACAATACTGGAAAAGTAAAGAATGTTAACTCCTTATACTCCGGAAAGGCGATTCAGGACAAAACTTCTCCTGAGCAGATTAATCTCCTTTATCAGAATGGAGCGGCGGATGCCAGGGACATCCTCGGAGATAAAAAGCCTGTAAAAAACAGCTACTATATTTTCAAAAATGGTAAGAAATCAATTCTATCTTATTACAACCCCTTTAAAGATCAAATTGAGCACGTAGAAAAAAAAGCTGTGTATGGAGTGAAGCCAAGAAATGCTGAACAAACCTTCGCTATCCACGCCATATTGAATCCTGATATTAAGCTTGTGACTATGCAAGGTGTTGCCGGTACAGGTAAAACGCTCATTGCGCTGGCCGCAGCCCTTGAGCAGAAAAGAGAATTCAAACAAATCTATCTTGCTCGGCCAATTGTACCTCTAAGCAATAAGGATATCGGCTATTTACCGGGCGATATTAAATCTAAGCTTAACCCGTATATGGAACCACTTTGGGATAACCTCAAGTTCATCCAGAATCAATGGCATGAAACGGATAAGGAGTACTCGAAGCTCACAGAAATGGTTAATCAGGAAAAGCTGGTGATAACTCCATTGGCGTATATAAGGGGAAGAAGCCTTTCAAATATTTGCTTTATTGTGGACGAGGCCCAAAACCTTACCCCTCATGAAGTAAAAACTATTATTACACGGGCAGGCGAAAACACAAAAATCATCTTTACAGGAGATATCTACCAGATCGACACTCCTTACTTAGATTCTCAAAGTAACGGACTTTCTTACCTGATTGACCGGGTGAAAGATCATGACTTATATGCACATGTCACCCTTGAAAAGGGAGAAAGATCTGAACTGGCAAATTTAGCTAACGAACTACTTTAGAAGTACTTTATACACACATCTAAACAGGGATTCTGCCTTTAAAGTACTTTTAGGTCTGTTTCAGACAAAAATTAAGTGTGCTCACTTGAAAATTCTTTAGATCAAGGCGGGGAGCTTGTCCACGAATAGAGCGGTCCATTCGGGGCTCGTGGGCAGGCAAGCATAAGGGGTTGGTTTTGAGCGTTTTGCGGGGAGAATGGACTTTGTTCGTGGCGCCGTTTTCTTTTGTTTCGTTTTCTTTTGGGCGAGCAAAAGAAAATGAAAAACCTTACTTAAAACTACTGGTGTCCGACTAAATTTTTTGAACAAGAAAAAAGTGCCTTTGAAGCGTCCGAGAAAAGTTTTTTCCTCAAAGCTGATAGCTACCCCCGCCCTAAAGGGAGTAATTAAGAACTGCCCTTTAGGGAATTTAAAGGGTGTTTTTAGCGAATGATTCCAAATCAAAAAAACTTTTCTCGGACATCAGTAACTTAAAACCTCAAAAATCAACTAAAACTGCTTGTTTTAAGATTAGTACATACCTATAAAGCAATGAGAAAATGTCTGGATGAAGCTGAAATGCGATTTCATAGACAGAAAACAATTATCAAGGATGCCCTAAGTTCTTTTTGATGGCCTTACCCTTCTTCTCCCGCTGGAGAAGGAAACGGTCTTAAATGTCCTGAATTTTGAGGCATTTTGAAAGCGGCATCCTGGCCTATAAAGCCTTAAGAATTAGCTGCGTAGCTTACCTGATATTGCTTGACAATATTTATTTTGCGATTGCATTAGCTATAGTTTCACCGATATCTGCCGGTGACTCCACGACATAAAGGCCGCACTCCCGCATGATCTTCATTTTTGCCGCAGCCGTGTCATCTGCGCCTCCGATTATGGCGCCGGCATGGCCCATGCGCTTACCTTTAGGCGCAGTTTGGCCAGCAATAAAGCCAACTACCGGCTTGGGATTACCCTGGTCTTTTATCCATCTGGCAGCTTCAGCTTCATAGTTACCTCCTATCTCGCCTATCATAACAATAGCATCCGTTTCCGGATCATTCATAAGCAGTTCTACAGCCTGCTTGGTGGATGTACCAATAATAGGATCACCACCTATTCCGACCGCTGTAGAAATACCTAAACCAGCTTTCACCACCTGATCTGCGGCCTCATAGGTAAGCGTACCTGATTTCGATACCACACCTATACGGCCGGATTTGAAAACAAAACCCGGCATAATACCAACTTTTGCTTCGCCAGGGGTAATTACACCCGGGCAATTTGGGCCAACAAGTGTAACGTCCTTGTCCTTGATGTAGTGCTTAGCCTTCATCATGTCTTTAACGGGTATACCTTCCGTGATAGCAATAATTACCTTTATACCCGCATCAGCCGATTCCATAATAGCATCTGCGGCAAACGCCGGAGGAACAAATATTATAGAAACATCGGCTCCCGCTTTGTCAACAGCTTCTTTGACCGTATTAAATACAGGCCTATCCAAGTGTGTCTGTCCGCCTTTTCCCGGAGTAACTCCCCCTACTACATTAGTTCCATATTCGATCATTTGACCTGCATGGAAAGTACCCTCTGATCCGGTAAAACCCTGTACAACTACTTTAGAATTCTTATTGACTAAAACGCTCATTTTTGGCTGGTTAAATTCGTCACAAAAATAGAATAATATGCTTCATTCCCAAAGATGAAAAATGATACTTGGGAGCATTGAATCATTAGTCCATTTGTAGTTGAGTAGCCCAAATCATAAAGTGCACACAAACTGTTCACTATCGTACATTATGTAAGGTTGAGCAATTTTTAACATCCTATTTATCAACACGTTACAATTATGGCATCGCAATTGAAAGACACTCAATGGTCAATCTTCCGAGATAATGTAGGAAGATTCTTGCTTAAGGTGAGAAAAACTCAAAATAAATAGCAACTATAAATCCATAAAGGCGTATACACTTTTAAGATTATATAGTTTTTTCAAGTTTAGGTTAAAAAAAAGGGGAAAATTTCCCCTTTTTTGTTAAAAGCTTTAGCAAATTATTATTTGCCGGCAGCGTATCTTTTACTCACCTCATCCCAATTGATCACATTAAAGAACGCATTAATGTAATCTGGTCTTCTATTTTGGTAGTTTAAGTAGTAAGCATGCTCCCAAACGTCAAGGCCTAAAATGGGGGTACCACCACAGCCCACACCGGGCATTAACGTATTGTCTTGATTTGCGCTTGAGCAAACTTCTACTTTACCACCGGGGTGTACACAAAGCCATGCCCAACCTGATCCGAATCGTGTGGCAGCAGCATTGGAAAATTCTGTTTTAAAATTATCAAATGAGCCATATGCCGCGTCAATAGCTTCAGCTAAACTGCCCGAAGGCGTACCGCCGCCGTTAGGTGACATTACTGCCCAAAAAAGGTTGTGATTGTAAAAGCCACCTCCATTGTTTCTTACCGCACCGTTATCTGAATTGTTGGCCAGTAAATCTTCGATGGACTTACCCTCCATATCTGTGCCCGCAATTGCGCCATTGAGTTTTGAGGTATATGCTGCATGGTGTTTCCCGTGGTGTATTTCCATGGTACGCGCATCTATATGAGGTTCTAGTGCATCATGAGCGTATGGTAAATCTGGTAGTTCGAAAGCCATAATTCTATTTGTTTTAGTTTAAAAATTAGATGATCAAATTTAAGCTAGCCAAAGTATCAGCGAAAGCATTTGAATTAGATTCTTTCAATACCGTCATATGCATCGGCTATTTGTTACGTATCCGGCTAAAGAAACTGGAAACTAATTCGGAACACTCGTGCGCCATCGGACCACGCCTTATCTCTGTCTTGGGATGTACTAAATTCTTATTGAGCACTGTAAACCCTCTTTTATCATCTGAGGCCGAATAGACTAATGCCTTGAGTTGTGACCAATACAAAGCGCCTGCGCACATTCCACACGGCTCCAGCGTTACGTACAAAGAACAGTCACTTAAATATTTTGTTCCTAAATGGTTAGAAGCAGCAGTTATCGCCAACATCTC
>JBCDHA010000308.1:0-5219 GCA_038750705.1 Bacteroidota bacterium | reverse complement strand
TCTAAAGTCAACTCAAATATGTTTTGGGATGCTGTATTTATGGGCCTTTCGGTTGTGGGGCTGGTTTCTGTAACATTTGTTTTAGGCTTGAAGGATAAATATCTGATTAGTATTGAAATCATTGGATTAGCTTTTTGCTTACTCATTCATTATCGGATCAAACATAGACTTCTTAACAGGTTTAACTTTGAAATCGATATTCAAAATGCAGCAAAAAGGCTAGTAAATAGTCTGTCTAATTTTATGCGACTTTACTTATGGCTTATACCGTCAGCAATTTCTGTGCTTTATATGTATATCCAGTTTAGGTTATACCACTTATCGAACTGGCTTATATTCGAGACTACAGTGCGCTTTGCACTAGTGATCCCGTTGTTATTGATAACTCTATTTTTAACCAAAGGCTTGATTAGGATTATGTATCAACGCCACTTAGATGAACTAAAAGAAATAATTAAAAACCTCAACTAATTTGACGGTGCAAAAGTCTCCAAGAATTCAGGATTTAATACAGTATATATAATTCCGATAATTATACCGGTCATTACTAAAATCAAATAAGCCAGAGCTACTGCAAAAATACCTTTGATAAAACCGAGGATTTTATTTTTAGCGTACACTGAAGTACATATCCATGCATAATATAATACTACAATAATAGATGCCCACAGACCCGGAAACCAACCTGTAATGGCATAGACAAATAAGAACGTAATTGATAGTATAAATGGCCATCCTAAGCCGTAGAAGACCACCACCGTATGCTCAACAAAATTCATTTTAGCCTTTCTAAAAAAAAGCATATTTGATAAGGTGAAGAATGGCACCATCAAAAACGAGAATATTCTAAAATTATTGGATACCGTACTCAACAAATCATTATTCAACTGCTGTTGTCCTGCAGTAGTCTCCTGCGTTTCTCCATTGATCGATTCGCTGGTAGCCATCATCATTTCCTGAAGATCTACATCTAACATGGAGGCTATTAACAGGTAGAGCGTCAACATCAGGAAATAAAATCCCACAGGACCTATGTAAATAACCCGTATTCCATCTAAAATACTTTGAACTACTCTACGCGGTCTTAACGTTAAGTCACGGACGGTACGCACATATTTATTATCAAAACCAAAAAGTCGCTGTTGAAGATCATCGAACATGGTGGCCCAGGTAAGCCTTACTATACCATATTTCTGGCCACAATAATGACAATGCTTACCTATTACTTCTTCCCCGCAGTTGACACAAGTATTTGATTCCGACATATTTGCTAAAAAGGAGAACAAATATATTAACCCACTGTTCAAATCAAAAAAACGAGTGTGAAAGCAATAGTAATAGGTTCTGGAGTGGCTGGCATGGCTGCCGCGGCACGACTCCAAGCCCGGGGATATAAAACAATAATATTTGAGTCTAACCCTTACCCGGGTGGAAAGCTTACGGAGATTGAAGCCAGCGGTTATCGGTTTGATGCAGGGCCGTCATTGTTCACCCTGCCGGAATTGTTAGACGATGTTTTTCGCATGGCACGTAAGGACCCGCGTGATTATTATGACTACGAAAAGCTAGCTGTCGCTTGCCATTACTTTTACGAAGATGGCACACGCTTGAAATCCTATACTGATTCAGAAAAATTCGGGAAGGAGATTGAACAGGTTCTTGGGGTTAGCGCTAAGACCGTTATAGATCACTTAAAAAAGAGCAAACTTATTTATGAAGAGGCCGGTTTGATTTTCTTAAATCACTCCCTGCACAAAGCTTCTACCTGGCTAACTAAAGATGTAATAAAAGCATTACTTAAAATATACAAATACGATATACTCAAAAGCATGAACCAGGCTAATGAGGCGGGTCTGTCACATCCTAAACTGGTTCAACTATTCAATCGCTATGCCACGTATAACGGATCAAATCCATATAAGGCTCCGGGTATATTAAACTCCATCCCGCACCTTGAACATAATATCGGCACTTTTTTTCCAAAAGGTGGTATGCATAGCATTACTGATGCACTGGTAAAATTGAATCTCGATCTTGGTGTGGAATTCAAGTTTAACCGCTTAGTAGATGAAATAGTAGTGGATAAAAACGGTGTTAAAGGCGTAAAAAGTAACGGAGAATTTTCAAGCGCAGATCGCGTGATCTCTAATATGGATGTTTACCATACGTACAATAAATTATTGCCTGAATATAAAGTTCCCCATCAAATACGCAAGCAAGAACGGTCCAGTTCAGCGCTTATTTATTATTGGGGGATTACGAAGGAGTTCAAGGAGCTAGGGTTGCATAACATCTTCTTCAGTGAAGACTACCGCTCTGAATTTGATTATCTCTTCAATAAGAAAGACTTATACCACGACCCCACAGTTTATATTAACATAACCTCTAAGCTAAACCCCGCTGATGCTCCTGCCGGCCATGAAAACTGGTTTGTTATGGTGAACGCACCGTGTAATGAAGGTCAAAATTGGGAAGAAATAAAGGGTAGAACCAGAAAGTCAGTAGTGGCTAAAGTATCACGAATACTGAAAACAGATATTGAATCTTTAATAGAGACGCAAGAAGTTTTAGAACCATTATCAATTGAAAGTAAAACTTCATCTTACAAAGGTTCACTATACGGCACCAGTTCTAACAGCAAACTGGCAGCCTTTCTGAGGCATCCTAATTTTACCAGTAAAGTCAAAGGACTTTACTTCTGCGGGGGGAGTGTCCACCCCGGTGGTGGGATACCTCTTTGCCTTTTATCGGGAAAAATTGTGGCGAATCTCGTACATCAAATATCTAATTGATACCGAAAAGTATTCCTGCCTTTAATACAAGCTGTCCATCTCCGGGAGTTTGGTATTTTATTTCTCCATTGAAGCCTAATCGCTCAACAATTGGTAAAACAATACCTCCGCCAAGATTTAACCCTACGTCCGTATCGTCGATAGTTTCACCAGGGGTAAATGTAATTACTGAAGTGCCGCCTCCACCGACTCCCGAAAGAAACGGCGGATTTTCTATTTCAGAGTTGAGGATGGCTATTCCCAAAAGGCCATAAAGACGAAATTCATTCTCATAGAAATAATAGCGTCCATCCAGGTTTATAGCATTATACTTAGCCGTTAATTCCGCTCCATCAGCGCCCGCTTCAGATTCAAAAAAAGAAGTATAGCTAGGGGCAGCACTTATTTCATTCGTTATGAAATACTCTACGCCAAGGTTAACTCCTAGCTGTGCTTTTGAAGAACCGTCGTCATCTATGCCCGCGGCCGTACCCAGCACAAAACCACCAAAAACATTTATCTTACCTACCTCTTGAGCCTTTAAATAGCCAAAAGATAAAATACATACGATAATAAAGCCAAGTTTTTTCATTTCTCTGTTTACTTAATCAAATAATCAGGAAAGATAATAAATATAACTAAGCCCGCTTTAGTTCCAGAATGGTAATCTCCGGCGGCATACCAATCCTTCCGGGGTAACCGATATAGCCAAAACCGCGATTAACGTACAAATGTTGATTGCCTTCAGTGTAAAGCCCGGCCCATTGTTTATACGCATATTGTGAAGGGCTCCACTTGAAGTTTCCTATTTCCACCCCAAATTGGAACCCATGGGTATGACCGGCCAACATTAAATCTATATCCGGATAATTAGGGCGCACTTTGGCATCCCAGTGACTAGGGTCATGCGATAACAATATCTTAACAGGGGCTTCTTCCGAACCTTTATAGGCCTTATCCAGATCACCGTATTTGGCAAAGCGCCCTGCGCCCCAATTTTCATTGCCCAATATAGCTATGCGCTCTCCACCCACTTCAATGAATCGATTCTCGTTCATTAAGAGGTCATACCCCATTAGCTTATGTGCTTCCTGCAGATCTCGGAAATTTTGAGCTTTGCTATTGGGGGAGATCCAATCTCTCTTGTAATCTCCATAATCATGATTACCGGTAACAGAATAGACCCCTAGTGGAGCTTTTACTTTATCAAAAATATTGATATACCCTTCTACCTCTTTACTTTCGTTATTCACTAAGTCTCCGGTAAAAAATACCACGTCCGGTTTTTCTTTCATTAGCATTTCTACACCCCCCTTGACTGCTGTTTTATTAAAGAAACTTCCCGAATGAATGTCTGAAAGCTGACCTAGCTTAATACCATCAAAGGCTTTCGGAAGATTGGGGAGTAGTATTTGTTTTCTTCTTATCCGGTAGTCGTGTGCTCCTGATAGTATTCCGTAGCTCATAGATAGCAGTGGCACTGTACTGGCTACTAACGCTGTTTTAGCTAAAAATTCCGATCTCGGAATACTGTTGCCCGTACCTGAGGGTTCCGGATTCTGAAACAAAGAAATTACCCACCTCCCTGCTCGGGTTACATCTTCAAGAAGTAGAAATACAATTCCAAATACTTTGGAAAAGTAGTTGATAAACACCCCGGTTAACACCAGACTTCGTGTCTGCCCCTCAAACCAGTCCGGATTACCAAAGTTATAAACTAATATCGCCGTAAATGTTATTCCCGTGACACTCCAGTAAATTACCCTGACCCACCAAATAATGTTTTCAGAACTCCCTTTTGTAAGTAAGGCAATGGCCTGATAGATGTACCAATCCAAAAAGAACAGTACGAGTAGCAGAATGGTAATGACAAAGAGTTTATTCATGGCGTTGTCTGAATCTATCCCTAGCCGAAAACGCTTCAGGAAGGGATAGAGTTCTTGAGGTATTTTAAATTGTAGCCGGTGCAGGTTTTAGTTTACCATTCGCTCTTTCTCTTCTAGCCGTTGTTTTCACATATATCCAGTATTTAAGTCGGTATACAATGGTGAAAAGTACCGGTACAATAATCAATGTTAGGAATGTAGCTACTATTAGGCCAAAGATCACTGTCCAGGCGAGGGGACCCCAGAAAATCACATTGTCACCACCCATATAAACTTTCGCATCAAACTCGCTGAACAACGAAAAGAAATCAACATTCAGGCCTATGGCCAGCGGAATTAAGCCCAGCACAGTTGTTATCGCTGTTAATATAACCGGACGCAGCCTTGCCTTACCACCTTTAACGATGATCTCCCGCACTTCCTCTTTTGATAACATCTCAGATTCATCCAATCCTTTTTCTATTTTCTTTCGATCAATTAACAACTGGGTGTAGTCTAAGAGCACAACCCCATTATTAACCACAATACCCGCCAAAGAGATGATACCCATCATAGTCATCAT
>JBCDHA010000307.1:0-5228 GCA_038750705.1 Bacteroidota bacterium | reverse complement strand
TTAGCGTTATAACTACTGTAATAGCCTGAAAGGGCATCGATAACGCGCTTGGGCTTTTGACTCGTAGCCGCATTGTCGAAATAAGCCAAAGGTCTACCATTTACATTTTGGTGCAACACGGGAAATTGCTCCCGGATTTTCGCTATTTCCAAACTTTGAAGTGTAGTAGATGCACTCATACTTTAATGTAAACGGTCTGAAATAATTTTTTCCAGGTAAGCTTTAACAGGTTCTATTTCTACCGTCTCTAAAACTTCTGTAGCAAAGGCATAAAGCAGTAAGGACCGGGCGCTGTCTTTACTTAACCCCCTGGCTTGCATATAAAACAATGCTTCTTCGTCCAATTGGCCGGTGGTGCAGCCGTGAGAACATTTTACATCATCTGCCCATATTTCTAACTGAGGCTTGGTGTTTACTACAGCATTATCCGTAAGCAGGATATTCTTATTGGATTGAAAAGCATTTGTTTTTTGTGCTTCAGGTCTTACATAGATCTTACCATTGAACACTCCTTTTGATTTATCATCAAGTATACCTTTATACAGTTCATTACTGTATGAATTGGGCTTTTTGTGATCAACAGTAGTATGATTATCTACGTGTGCATTTCCGTTTAACAGATAAAGACCGTACATATGTGTTTCACATCCCTCTCCGGTCTGGTCTATGTTAAGATTGTTCCTGATAAGTGAACCCCCAACGGTGAAGGTGTAGCTGCGGAAGCGACTTGAGCTTGCCTGCACTACTTGTGCCGTACCCGTGTAAAATGCTTTGTTATTATTTTGCTGAAGTTTATAGTGATCAAGCTTCGCATTTTCTGCGATGGCAATCTCTGTTACCTCGTTTGTGAAGCTGACATGATCGCCGATATCACCATAAACCTCAATGACGGCCGCACTGCTGCTTTCCTCCGCAACTATGAGGTTTCTTGGATGATTTTGCGTTTGATCACTAACTACGTTATTGATGTAGCGCAAAACTATCGGTTTATCAATCGTGTGATTTTTCTTTATTCTGATCACTGATCCGTTAATTGAAAAACCCGTATTCAAAGCTACCAGCTCGTCCTTTTCAAAAGATACATACTTACTGTAGTGATTTTTAATGATATCACTATCTGATGATAATGCTTCTTTAAAGTCCGTGATTATAATACCCTCTAAATTTGGAATAGAAGACTGTTCAGCTTCATATTGCCCATTTATAAAAACCAATTCGTACGCGTCAAGGCCCTTTATTTTTCCAAATTCCAGTTCGGATGTGCTAAGTTCAGAGACCTTTGGTTCCAAAGAAAAGTCAATAGCCTTGCTTACCGCTTTATCCAGATCAGTGTACTTATATTCTTCGTTTTTTGAAGTAGGGAAGCCATTTTTAAGAAAATGTGCTATCGCTGCCTTTCGCGTCTCATGGATCGGCCCCTTGGAACCATTGAGCATGGTTTCAAACTGATCAAACTTTTTTGAAAGCTGATCTATTTGATTATCAGGTTTATTAGCGTTACTCATGTTACTACTAGGCCGTGGCTGCGTCAGCCTCTTCTTTAATCCAATCGTATCCTTTCGCCTCCAGCTCCTGGGCTAATTCTTTAGTACCACTTTTTACAATGCGGCCATTGTAAAGTACATGAACATAATCAGGAACGATATAATCCAGTAGCCGCTGGTAGTGCGTAACTACGATGGTAGCGTTATCTTTATTTTTAAGCTTGTTAACTCCGTTAGCCACAATTTTCAAAGCATCAATGTCTAAGCCGGAATCCGTTTCATCCAGTATGGATAGCTTGGGCTCAAGCATAGCCATTTGGAAGATCTCGTTTCTTTTTTTCTCACCACCTGAAAACCCTTCGTTTAATGAACGACTAAGAAGGCTCTGATCTATTTCCACCAGCTTCATTTTCTCCTTCATAAGCGTGAGGAAGGAAACCGCATCAAGGGTTTCCTGACCTCTAAACTCACGCACTTGATTTAACGCCGTTTTCATGAAGTTTATAGTACTTACCCCGGGAATTTCTACCGGATATTGAAAAGCAAGAAAAACACCGGCTCTTGCCCTTTCTTCAGGTGACATCTCCAAAAGATCTTCGCCCTGGAAATCTGCCTGACCTTCAGTTACTTCATAATCTTCACGGCCGGCAAGTACGCTTGCCAAGGTACTTTTACCGGATCCATTAGGTCCCATGATAGCATGTACCTCTCCGGATTTTACTTCAAGATTGATCCCATTGAGAATTTGTTTATCCTCAATTGAAGCATGTAAATTATTTATCTTCAGCATTTTTAATAGTTCAAAGTTTTTGTTTAAAGTTGGAAGTTGTCCCTATATCGTCTTACGGTATTATCCAACCGAACCTTCCAGAGTAAGAGCAAGAAGCTTTTGTGCTTCAACCGCAAATTCCATTGGCAACTGGTTTAGTACCTCCTTACAGTAACCATTTACAATTAACGCCACAGCGCTTTCCTCATCTATACCACGCTGGGTACAGTAGAAAATTTGATCTTCTCCAATTTTCGAGGTGGTGGCCTCGTGCTCAACCATCGAAGATTTATTTTCTATATCTATGTAGGGAAAGGTATGTGCGCCACATTGATTACCCATGAGTAGTGAGTCACATTGGGAAAAGTTACGAGCGCCTGTTGCTCGTTTCATTACATGCACCTGCCCCCGGTAACTGTTCTGAGAGTATCCGGCGGATACGCCTTTGGATACTATTCTGGACTTGGTGTTTCTACCGATATGGATCATTTTCGTTCCTGTATCGGCTTGTTGATAGTTATTAGTAACGGCTACCGAATAAAATTCACCACTTGAATTATCGCCTTTCAGTATGCACGAAGGATATTTCCACGTTACAGCTGAACCTGTTTCTACCTGGGTCCAGGAAAGCTTTGCATTGTTACCTGCACATATTCCTCTTTTTGTTACCAGGTTATATATACCTCCCTTACCATTCTTGTCGCCAGGGTACCAGTTTTGAACAGTAGAATATTTGACTTCGGCATCTGCCTTTACGTATATTTCAACTACCGCGGCATGCAATTGATTTTCATCGCGCATAGGAGCTGTACAACCTTCAAGATAACTGACATAAGAATTATCTTCCGCTACAATTAAGGTTCTTTCGAATTGCCCTGTGTTTGCCGCATTAATTCTGAAGTAGGTAGATAATTCCATCGGACAGCGAACCCCTTTGGGAATGTAACAAAAGGAACCGTCCGAAAATACCGCTGAATTGAGCGCTGCATAGTAATTATCAGATACCGGAACTACCGAACCTAAGTATTTTTTTACCAGTTCCGGATGTTCTTTCACCGCTTCGCTGAATGAACAGAAAATAATTCCAAGCTCTCCAAGTTTGTCTTTAAACGTGGTAGCTACAGAAACACTATCTATAACAGCATCTACCGCTACTCCCGTGAGTCGCTTTTGCTCTTCTAACGAAATACCTAACTTTTTAAAAGTCTCCAGCAGTTCAGGATCTACCTCATCCAGGCTTTTAGGCTGCACCTTTTGCTTTGGAGCCGAATAGTAAATTATATCTTGATAATTGATAGCCGGGAACGTGACATTGGCCCAATGAGGTTCTTGCATATCTGACCATACACGAAAAGCATTTAAACGCCAATCAAGTAGCCACTGCGGCTCTTCTTTTTTTCCGGAGATAAAGCGTATTATATCTTCATTCAGACCTTTCGGCGCTTGATCACTATCGAGATCAACGGTCCAACCGTGTTCATATTCTTTGGAGGTAAATTCCTCTAAAATTTGATCGTCGTTGCTCATATTCCTAATTAGAATAGTTTCTATTTGAATAACAAATGTACAACAAATTTGACCCGTTAATGTTCCAACATAGTACTTTTTGGATAGATAATTATTATCGACGGATTACTTCTTTCAATCCATAGACTCCAGTGTTAGGTTGCGGCTAATACTCTCTTCCAGAGAGATCATTGTGTCTGTTCTTACAATACCATCAATACGTTGGATTTTATCATATAATACGTCTTTCAAATGATTGGTGTCGCGGCAGTACATTTTAGCAAACATGCTGTAGTTACCTGTTGTATAATGCACATTAACAATTTCCGGGACTTGCTTAAGTAAAGAAATGACCTCATCGTAAAGCGCACTTTTACTTAGAAATATGCCAATAAAGGCAGTTATATCAAAACCTAGCCTGGTATGATCAATCAATAGTGTATTGCCTTTTACAATACCCATTTCTTCGAGTTTTTTCATGCGTACATGAACAGTACCCCCTGAAACATAAACCTGCTTTGCTACTTCAGTATATGGCTTTTTGGCGTTTTTAGTGAGAACCTCCAGAATCTTGAGATCTATGTTATCAATTTCATAATTATTAGGCATAATGATGATTGTTTTTTGTCAATTTAATTTCTTATTAACTACTAATTTAAAAATATTGTAAAAATTAATTAAATTTATTGATTAATTTTTAACAAATTGCCGATTTTGCTACATTTGAATTAACAAATAAAACACTGTAGGGTGTTGAAATTGGCAGACAAGCCCTCCGGTCTCGAGGGTGAAGGTAACAGGATGAATCCGCCAATTGGTGGACTAACTGCTTCGTGGAGGTTCGAATCCTTCTCCTACAGCTACCTGGTTGGGTTAATTTATATTGTGGAGTGTTGAAACTGGCAGACAAGCCCCCCGGTCTCGGGGGTGAGGGCAACGGGATGAATCCGCTAATTGGCTGACTAACCGCTGCGTGAAGGTTCGAATCCTTCCTCCACAGCAAAGGCTATTCGCATTATGTGAATAGCTTTTTTTATGCTCTTTTTTGTAATATTGATTTTTTAATCTACTACGTAATTATGAGCGCTTTTCCCTGGACGAAGAACTATCCCGAAGGTATACCCGAAGATTTGGGTGAATTAGAATTTGGCAATATACTGGAACTATTTGACAAGGCTTTTAAGGAAAATGGAAGTAAGGTAGCCTATGAAAATATGGGTAAGCAGCTGACATTCAACGATGTTGACAGACTATCCAGAAACTTTGCTGCATTCATTCAAAATCACTGGCAGTTAAAAAAAGGCGACCCGATAGCGATTCAGATGCCCAACCTGCTGCAATATCCTGTTGTGCTTATAGGAGCGCTAAGAGCAGGTTTAATAGTGGTCAATACCAATCCGCTCTACACTCCTCGGGAAATGAAGCACCAATATCTGGATGCCGGTGTGAAAGCAGTGGTTATAGTGGCG
>JBCDHA010000306.1:0-5234 GCA_038750705.1 Bacteroidota bacterium | reverse complement strand
TGGAACTTACTGACAAAAAGGAAATCGCCAACTAACAGTGATTTTTCCATAGAGGGTGTAGGAATGGTAAATGCCTCCATAATTAGCCATCTGATGAGTGTTGCTGCTACTACTGCAAATAGAATAGCATCTCCCCATTCTTTAACCGTCGATTTTGTTTTTTCTGGTTTTGGGAGATCATCAAATTCACCGAGATATTTTACATTACCTTTATTCGCAAGAATTGGTAAGTAGATATAACCTACTGCAATTACCAGAGTTTTTTGCCAGTCCTTTGTAACTCCAAAACACCTTAAGTATTTCACCATATGGGATATGGTCACAAAGACATTAACAATTGGTACGAACTCCAAAACAACGTCTGTGGTAGGCCTTCCAGTTATTTTAAGTTGTGTTATACTATTGACGACGGGTATAAAAGCAAGAAACCCATTTTTCCCCGCTTTTCTGAAAAGAGTGTAATTACCAATGCCCATTAATATATAAAACGGTAGAGAGATTATCATTGATAGAAAAATTGAGAATAATGTTTCCATTTATTTCTTTTTAATAATAGTGTATTCTTTGGTTTAAAACTTACAAGGTTAAAAGATACTTTTTAAGTAGTCGGACATATTTAAAACCCCCTTCTTTTCTAATATCCACTGGGCCACCATCAACGCTCCACTAGCAAAACCTTCTCGTGAATGTGCAGTATGTTTTATTTCAATATCATCTACTGCTGATGAATAAGTTACTATATGAGTTCCGGGGACTTTGCCCTCGCGCTTGGATTCAATAGGAAGGTCGTTTCTATTACCACTGCCTAAGACCCACTTGTCAATCCCTTCTTTTTCCTGAATTATGTCCTCAGCAAGTGTAATAGCCGTACCACTTGGCTCGTCTTTTTTTTCTGTATGATGAATTTCTTCCATACTTACCTTATAGTTGCTAAAGCCATTCATCAGCCTGGCCAATTTCTTGTTAACGTCAAAAAACAAGTTAACACCAATACTATAATTAGATGCATAAAAGAAAGCTCCTCCAGTTTCCAGGCATAATCGATCTAAATGAGGCTTTTTATCCAGCCATCCTGTAGTTCCGGAAACTACCGGAATGCTATTTTGTAAGCAGTATTCAATGTTTCTATACGCCGCATCGGGCTGGCTAAATTCAATGGCTACGTCAGTATTTGCTGAGGTATAATCAGATAACGAATGTGTATTTGACTCATCTATTTTGCCCGCGATATTGTGTCCGGCTTTTAGTGCAAGGGTCTCAATAGTCTTACCCATTTTGCCATAACCCAGTAATAAAATTTGCATACTCAAAACCTAAACTTCAAAGCTATTCCTGCCCTGTAGTTTTCAAATTGTGATTGTTCAAAGGAAGGTTCAACCTTGACCCGCAGATCAGGATTAAGCTTAAATTCTTTTAAATGTGCTGATATATGGGCTTCGGCTATTTGAAGTAAGTAGAAAACTCCTGTCATAATCATATAGAAATCCCGTTCTCTTCTGGTATCATCTATTAATGTCCTCAACTGCTCCTCAGATAGTCCATCAGGAGAAGTGTCCAAATCGTTTTCTAGTAGATCAAACAAGTCTACCCTATATCCGTTGTATAGGTCCGACCAATAGTTTATGGTAAGTCCTAAGGCCACAAATCCACCATAGACCAGGGGCAGCTTCCAATAATCTTTGTTATATATTTGTCCAAGACCCGGTAAGGCAGCAGCCTTTAATGAAGCGCGTCTGGGAACAAACCTTGAAGCGTAAGATTGAATTTCCTGAATGTTTTGTATGGTATCCGTGCTGCTGATAATTCTATCTTCCGATTGAAGAGAATCCGTTTGTACACCCGGTGGAGTAATTTGAGCAAGCAGCTCTACGCCCAGAAACAATAAAAAAAATGTAAGTACTGTTCTCATTTAAGCTCAAGAATATCCAAAATACGATTTAGATCCTCTATAGATAAGAAAGGTATTTTTATTTCACCTTTTTTACCGTCTGATTTCACATTCACTTTAGTTCCGAAGTGGCTGGCCAATCGCGATTGTAGATTAACAATTTCCTTGCCAGATGATGTATCAGCATCTGGGTTCTCTTTGTCTTTTTTATCAGACTGATCTTTGCTTAAAGCCCTAACCAGTTCTTCTACTTTCCTTACGGAAAGATCATTTTGAATGATCCTATTGAAAACATCAAGCTGGTGATCTACATTATCTACATTTATCAATGCACGAGCGTGACCCATGCTTATTTTTTTATCTCTTAGTGCAATTTGAATATCCGGTGGTAGTTTTAAAAGCCTGAGATAGTTGTTTACAGTCGATCTATTCTTACCAACGCGATCTCCTAATTCCTCTTGCTTCAGATCACATTCTGTCAGTAATCTTTGATAACTCAATGCTATTTCTATAGCATTCAGGTTTTCTCGTTGAATATTTTCAATCAGCGCCATTTCCAGCATCTGCTGGTCATCTGCTAATCTAATATAAGCCGGTATGCTCTTAAGCCCTGCCAGTTTTGAGGCTTGCAGTCTCCGTTCTCCCGATATCAGCTGATATTGGCCTGTGGTCAGTTTACGAACCGTTATAGGTTGAATAATACCTTGAACAGCAATTGATTCGGCCAGTTCTTCCAGAGCTTCTTTATCAAAATGCGTACGTGGTTGGAAAGGGTTTACTTCAATAGATGTCATTGCAATTTCATCTATGATGTTGGCTTTGACCGGCTTATTGCCGATGTCAGATTCATTAGATGGTGTATCCTCCAATAAAGCCCCTAAACCACGACCTAATGCGTTTCTTTTTTTTGGAGTTTTTGCCATGTCTATCTACTTAATTCTTATCTGCTATTTCCTTGGCCAGGTGAAGGTAACTTATAGCTCCCTTGCTTTCGGCATCGTGCGCTATGGCCGGAACCCCGAAACTGGGAGACTCGCTTAATTTTATATTTCTGGGAATAATAGTTCTAAACACCATTTTCTTAAAATGTGTTTGCACTTCTTCAACTACCTGATTGCTTAAACGAAGCCTTACGTCGTACATTGTAAGTAGTATACCTTCTATACTTAGATCCGGGTTCAGTCTTGTTTGGATAATCTTTATCGTATTTAAAAGTTTCCCAAGTCCCTCTAAAGCAAAATATTCACATTGTACTGGTATCAGGACTGAATCTGCCGCAGTTAACGCATTAATGGTTATGAGTCCTAAAGATGGCGAGCAATCGATGATAATAAAGTCATAACTATCTCTCACTTCAGAAAGAGCCTCCTTCATCTTTTCCTCTCTGTCGTCAATACTGACCATTTCTACTTCTGCTCCAACAAGATTAATGTGTGAAGGCAGTACATATAAATAGTCGATTTCGGTTTTTTTTATCGCGCCAGCTACGTCTACATCACCTACCATGCATTCATAAACACTATTTTCAACTTCCTTTGGGTTTATACCTAAACCAGAAGTTGAGTTTGCCTGGGGGTCGGCATCGACCACAAGTGTTTTATATTCAAGGGCTGCTAAACTCGCTGCTAAGTTTATCGCTGTTGTTGTTTTACCAACGCCACCTTTTTGATTTGCTATTGCAATTATTTTACTCATAAATAGAGTCGACTGAGGTTAGGAATTTTTCGAAAAAGCTTCTACTGAAAGACTCTATTTTCGAGCCAGCAAAGATATAATTTAAAATGAATTTTGGCAGGCTATCTTTAAGTCGAAGCCCACCTTTGTAATCAATTAAATTGATTTTTTCTTACTTCTTTTTTTTTGCTTGCTGGCTTGACTTCATTGCTTCTTCCAGGCGAAGCTGAAACTTGGATTTTTTCTTGTTTGCCCGGCGTTTTTTATTCTCTTCAAGAATCTCTTTTATTTTGTTCTCATCAATCATTTTTCGAATTAGAGCCTGCTGCCCAAAGGTAACCAGGTTAGATACAAAGTAGTAAAAACTCAATGCCGCCGGATAGGAATTAAGCACAAACATAAAAACAACCGGCATCATATAAGAAAGAGACTTCATAGGTCCCTGAACGGTACTTACCTGTTGATTCTGCCACGTAATGAAAATGGTTGAAACCGTCATCAAAAGCACAAAAAGACTGACATGGCTGCCGTAAAATGGGATCTCGAAGGGAAGGTCCAGAATAGAATCAAAAGTTGATAAGTTTTCTGCCCATAAAAATGACTTTCCCCTTAGCTCTATGGATTGAGGAAAGAAATAAAACATTGAAAGCAAGATTGGCATTTGAAGCAGCATTGGAACACATCCACTGATGGGATTAACACCAACTTTTGAATACAGCTTCATTTGTTCTTGCTGAGCTTTTTGCATATCATCGCCATGCTTTTCTTTGATGATATCAAGTTCAGGTTTAAGCACCTTCATTTTTGCCATACTCACATATGACTTATAAGAAAGTGGAGATAACGCCAGCTTTATAACAAGCACCATAATAATGATGATGATGCCATAATTACTTAAGAAGTTATTTAGAAGGTCGAAAAGTGGTATAATAATAAATTTATTAACCCAAATCATGGGAGGCCAGCCCAACCATAAGTTCTTGGAAAAATCTTCGGCCACGTGTTTAGTAATATGGTAGTCGTTAGGGCCGAAGTAATATTTAAATTCGCCTTTGTTGGAAGTAAGGTCAGCATAAGGAATAGTTAAAGCTAGTTGCGCAAATTTGACCTCAGATTCATCTTCCGGGCTAAAGTTTGTACTTATTTCCGCGCTACTGAAGTTGTTCTTGGCAACGATTCCGGCAATAAAAAACCGTTGCTTTATGGATACCCAATTCACGCCTTCATCAATAAATTCCTCTTCCAGCCCGGTAGACCTTTCACTTAAATAATCAAAATCACCCGCAGAAGTAAAATAGTTAATAGTAGTATTAGTTCTGCTGAGCTCAATATCCTTCTCTTGCGGGCGTATGTGGTCCTCCCATTTTAAAATGAGGTCTTCTTTAGTAACATAGCCATCAAGTCCGGTCAGCTCAAGTTTATAGCCCACTTCATACCCTGCGTTTGGCATTTCATAAGTATGACGAATTTTACCTGTCTGTGGGATACTTAACTCAAAAATATGTACGGTAGTATCGTTATCTGTACTGCTACTGTATGAGTAAAAAAGATCAGTTAAATCAATCACTTTTCCCGGAGTGTTCAGCGTTAGGTTAAACTGGTTACTTTTATCAGTAAGCAGGACAAGCGGTTCGTCAAAAAAAGTTTCAAAGTGTTTTAATTCTACTTCCTT
>JBCDHA010000305.1:0-5267 GCA_038750705.1 Bacteroidota bacterium | reverse complement strand
TGGGGAAAGGGATTCCCACGTTGCCATTCGTCATTGTGGTCGTCCGGTTTATCAAGATAAAAGCCAGAATAGCGTTGAATATTGATATCCGCTCCCCAACGCTTCATATACAAATTCGCCTGGAAGTCAAAGGCATCGGTTTCTCCATATATTGCAGGATCCTGGCTATTGTTTGGTAATTGAAAAGACAATTCGAGGCCTATGTCAAATACATAAAGGCCGAAACCCAGGTAGGTGTTTGTAGTAGGTTCATAAATTACATCGCTAACTCTTCCCTCGCTATCCTGAATATCGAGACTGATGCTCCGGGCCGTCAATAACGGTTTAATATAGAACTTATCATTTACATAACGAATGTAGGCGGAGTCAGCAGTTGACTGCCCTACAGCCATAGCGGTGTTGCTCACGATCAAACCAATAGTCAACACGATCCACTGTGAACGTCCAATACTATGCTTGAACAAATTCAGATTTTTTTTGGGATTTTGAAACGGTACCCATATCGGGAAGTAGCAAGCAAAAAGTGGTGCCTTTTACCGATGAAGATGTCAGGTTAAGGGTGGACCCCATCTTTTCTGCTGCCTGAAACGCTATATACAGTCCTAAACCTGAACCTGAAGATTTTTCATTTGCTCTGTAGAAGCGGTCAAAGATCCTCGAGTGATACTCTGACTCTATCCCCTGGCCATTATCTTCAATATAAATAGCCTGTTTTCCCGATTCCTCAGTTAAAATAATCTTTACGTAAGGTTGATCTTTATTAAAATCAGCATACTTTATGGCGTTGCTTATCAAATTTTCTAAGATAATCGTTAGCCTGGATCGGTCAGTACATAAATTGTCATTCACACCAATCTCATTAATAAAATTTATTCTTTGTGCATCGTATTGCAGACTATCGAGTATTTGACTGTACACCAAATTCAAAGAAACATTATTAAACTCGACATCAAAATTCATATTTTTTATGTAGTCGAGGATTTCCGAAAGTCTGCGATCCATATGACCCACACTTTTATTCATCATACTAAAATAATCTTCGAGTTGATTGTTCGATGAATCTATGCGCGCTACATTGATGAGACCGAGTAATGAGGCCAGCGGAGATCTTAAATCATGCGCGGAACGGTATAGAAACTGATCGAGTTCTTCATTCACTTCAGCCAACTGTATATTTCGCTGTTCCAGCTTCCTCTTGACTGATTCGGTTTCTCGTAGCGAACTCCTTAAATTATCCATAAGTCTACCCACAGGCAAGGCTACTATAGCGTTAGCCCCAATAATATTTAGATAGACTATCAAAATACGCTGACTGGTCATGCCATTGAACTCAGGCTGAAAACCCACCGGCAAAAAACTCGTGAGGTAGAAGACTAAAAAGGTTATCAAATTGACCAACAGAAACACTTTACCAACCTTATTGCCATAAAAAAGTGCAGCAACCAGTGGCACCATAAAAATAAAGAGTGCCCCGGTGCCATGGAAGCCTCTTTCGATTAACAAATTAATGCCTACAAAATAGATTACTAAGCTTGTGATCAGAGCTCTAGTACCAAGCCCCGCCCGTTTAAAGCCGGCGATAAAGGTTAGCAAAAGCAAACCCACCACATCCGCATAGAACACCGCTCCGAATCCATCGATCAAAATGGTAGATAAACTCAGTGAGAATACCACCCAACTGATAATGGTTATGAACCAAATCATTTTGTTAAGAAAAAGCTCTCGCCACTGCTCAAAATCCCACCTTCGATTCATCTATTCTGATTAAAATGTAACAATACACGACAAAACTTTGAGCGCCAATTTCAGGGTAGTTGACAAAGGGTATTGAATAGACCTGAATCAAAATTACCATCTAAACTCTATCCTTTGATTAAGTAAATTACTGCATTAATCAAGAAACTACAAGCTAAAACAGGTTTTCGCCTCTTGCATGGAAAGTTTATCGCCCCATTTTTAGTGACGGTTATTAGACAAATATAGACCGTTAATTCTGAGTGAAATGACTAAGTACCATATGAATTCCCATTTAAAATTATTCTTATATTTTTTATTAAAATTTAAGTTTTTTTTACGACTTCAGCCTTAACTCTAAAAATAACCTATTGAGGTTTTTTCAGGTACTGTATTTAAAATGTATATTAAAGGATATACTCGCTCAAATCTCTGTTCTTCACTAAGCTTTGAAGTTTGGCTCGTACCATTGCTCTGGTAACCGTAATCTTGGCGTTTGGACCAATCTTATCCGGTACGTCAAACAAAAATTCGTTGAGTAGTTGACTCATTACGGTATGTAACCTTCTAGCGCCAATATTTTCTACTTCCGTATTGATATGAAACGCAGTTTCGGCTATCTCATCCAAGGCCTCTTCCTGGAAGGTAAGCTCTACATCTTCAGCGCCCAAAAGTGACTCATACTGTTTTGTAAGTGCGTTTTTAGGTTCTTTAAGGATATGGAAAAAATCTTCTTTTGTTAAGTTTTGAAGCTCTACGCGAATGGGAAACCTGCCTTGTAATTCCGGGATCAGATCAGAAGGTTTAGCTACGTGAAATGCCCCGGCTGCCACAAAGAGAATATGATCCGTTTTTATATGGCCATATTTTGTATTGACCGTACTACCCTCTACTATAGGTAGTAAATCGCGCTGCACGCCTTCACGGCTCACATCAGGCCCGCCTTTTTTCGAGGAGCCGGTAGCAATCTTATCTATTTCATCAATAAATATTACCCCGGTGTTCTCAGCTTTCTTTATGGCCAATTCCTTCACTTCATCCATATCAATCAGACGTGAAGTCTCCTCTTCTAACAGAATCTTACGGGCTTCGGCTATAGTAACTTTGCGCTTCTTAACTTTTTTTGGCATCATGTTGCCAATCATTTCTTGAAGATTGATCATGGACGACTCATCCATCATACCTCCCCCTACCATGCCTATTCCACCACCCGATGGTTGCTTTACACTAATTTCTATTTTGCGATCCTCCAACTCACCATTCCTGATCTTTTCTCTGAAACGTTCCCGGGTTTTTTCATTTAACTCCTGATCATTTCGTGGCTGTGTATCATTTGCTGCCAAGGTAGCCGGACTGCCGGCAGGCACATTCTTCATAGGCGGAATAAGTGCATCCAAAATCAAGTCTTCTACGATCTGTTCTGCCCTTACTTTTACCTCTTCCTTCTTTTCAGATTTCACAAGGTTAACGGATTGCTCCACAAGATCACGCACCATACTTTCGACATCACGCCCTACATAACCCACCTCGGTGAACTTGGATGCCTCCACCTTAGTAAACGGGGCATTGGCAATCCTTGCCAGCCTTCTGGCTATTTCAGTTTTACCAACTCCGGTAGCGCCTATCATCAAAATATTGTTAGGTACGATCTCACCACGCATTTCTGACCTCACATTCATACGTCGCCAGCGGTTTCTTAAGGCAATAGCCACATTACGTTTGGCATCGTTTTGCCCTATGATATATTTATCCAGCTCAGCTACGATCTCTCTGGGAGTTAGATATTGTTCTTTATTAAGCATCCTATATTGTTCTTTTTCTAAAAAATGAATTTGTATCTGCAGTAAGTGTAAAACTATTTGACCCCCCTGCAGCGTGGTAACCACCTCGACTATAGGCGAATTCGAAAGCCTTTATTCTGAACATGAGACCAAACGAAAAACCTGCTCCAGCAGCAGTATCTTCTAGTTTTAACTCTTGCCGTACAAGATGGTTATACCCCGCTCGTAAGTTTATGTTTTTTGATAGTAATAATTCCGCTCCCACAGTAATATGTCGAAATACCCTGTCAAAGGTGCCCGGCTCCTCTTCATCTGGAGCAGCATTATCTGCATCAAAATATGCTGTATTACCTTGAGATAAATTATAACCGGTAAATGTGAACCGGAATGGCATATACTTAGGTTTAAATGTTGTACCCACCTGGATATCAAAAGGTAAGCTGCTATCTCCTGCATCAGAATAATCAGATATTATCGCTCCAATATTTTTAAACACCAGCCCTGCAGTAAATGACTTATTCGGATGCACGAACAATCCTCCCAGATCAGCTACAATAGCTGAGCTATTAAACCCTGCAATGGAAGAACTTAAAAACTTAATACTTGCACCCATAGTAAAATGGCCTATTCGGCGGCTTGCCCCCAGGCTTATTGCTGTTTCTGAAGCGGATACGGTACCTAACTCTGCTCCGGTGGCGTCAAAACTCTCAAAATCACCATAGTCAATATGGTTGACTCCAACAAACCATGAATAATTTCCGGGTAATTTGAATTGATATACACTTGACAATACCCCTGCGTCTGCAAAGTAACTTAAATAGTTGAATGAAACTTTACCTGTAAGACTATCAGAGGTTAATGCAGGATTCGACAAGGCCAGGTTAACATCTTCATACGGAGAAGATATATTCAACCCTCCCAAGCCAACCGTTCTGGCTGTATTAGGAATATTTAGAAACTCAAAAGACCGCTGACCGCCTACCTGAGCAGTAACATAAATTGAAATGGTTAAAAGCGCTATAGTTAAGCAGGCACGACGCATTAGATAGGTTATGATGTTACTTTAACATCATCATCTACTTTTAATTGCATCGGATTTTTAACTTTTTGATTTATCAGAGCAATTTCTAAAACTTCATCAACGCTTTCTACATAGTGGATGGCAAGGCCCTTGATGTATTTATCATCTATTTCTTCAATATCCCGCCTATTCCTGGCGCTGAGTATTATTTCCTTAATTCCAGCTCTTCTCGCCGCTAATATTTTCTCCTTAATTCCCCCTACAGGCAGCACTTTACCCCTCAATGTGATCTCACCTGTCATGGCTAATTTACCCTTTACTTTACGTTGGGTGTAAATAGAAGCCAGGGATACGAGCATTGTAATACCTGCCGAGGGGCCATCTTTAGGCACTGCTCCTGCAGGCACATGCACATGCAGATCGTATTTATCAAAAACACGGTTATCAATATTGAGCTTATCACTATTCGCTTTAAGATAAGAAATGGCGGCCATAGCGGACTCTTTCATGACGTCTCCCAATTGACCGGAAAGCGTTAGCTTGCCTTTACCTTTATTCAGACTAGACTCTATAAACAGGATTTCCCCACCTACTTGTGTCCAGGCCAGGCCGGTAACCACACCCGCTATATCATTGCCTTGATAAAGCTCTTTATCAAAGATCTCGGCTCCAAGAACCTTTACAACTTCAGCATCGGTGATAGTACTATTAAATTCCTCTTCCATGGCCAC
>JBCDHA010000304.1:0-5294 GCA_038750705.1 Bacteroidota bacterium | reverse complement strand
GAAAACCAGTTTTCCATTATACTTGATCAAACCTACTCAGGTGTTGAATTACAACTGCGCGACTCAAGAGGTATTCTAATAGAGGAAAAAGAGTATAAAAATAGCGCACGCATCGAATACAATTTTAATGCTCCGCCAGGCCTATACTTAATCGAACTTATTACAGGTGGAAAAAGGGCGACATTAACTATTCAAAAAAATTAAATAATCATGAAAGTAATCAAATGTAGCCTATCGGCCCTTTTTATGATTGCCATTTGCGGCTTTATGGCGTGTGGCGATGACGATAGTGATGGACCAACATTAAGTGAAAGACAACTGGAAGCTCTTCAAGGGGAGTGGTCAGTTAGTCAGGACAGTGATGTTATGTTAAATAGCGATAATGCTCCGGGCGACTGGTCCAATTTCAATGTGAACTTTATGGCCAACGGCTTGGTAACCGTTGGAGGTGCACCAACAGATGTGGATATTGACATATTCGAATTATCTTCGTTTGAGATTAGCGGAGATCAGGAGCTGGCGTTTGATCTGATATTTAATGGCCTGGCAGATGAGACGGCAAGCGTTCGAATTACAGACAATGGTAATGGTATGATCTTATCTTTTTCTCTTAGTTCTAATGATGATAACTTGGGAACACGGACCGCTGCCATTCAAGGAGGATGGGAATTTTTGCTGACCAAAAGCTAGGTCATTTTCAAAGCCATTGGTCAGCTTAATGCTTTTATAACCATTCAAATATACAATTCCGCTCCTTGCCGCTGCTTTGGATCATTACACAGTGGGGGAGTGGAATTAATAATATAATTATCTGTGATCAAAGAATCTCAGAGGGCATAAATCCAATACTAACTACTTGTAGTGATTTAAATTCACTATTCCTCGCGATTGACCAGCCCGTTTTATCGAACTACATTTGTCACATATTGATAAGCGAATCAATATAGACAAATTCAGACAGCACAGTTTTCAATACCTATGTTACCTCATTTGATAATTGAAAATTGTGAAATAGTTCAAACGTAGTAATCCTCCTCTCAGCCATTGTTTTAATGCAATGGCGGAGGCAGGGTTAATGCTCGCCGATCATATTTTTAACTCCCTCGTGTTGATTGTAATGGTGAAGAATACAACAGTATTTTGTACACCGTGCTTCAAGTCCGGCATCTAATGAATAGGGCTGCAGGCGTATCACTACTTCTAGTGACACCAATTCCCTATTACTGGTGATTGACCATTCACAACACGGCATTTACCTTTGCATTGTTTAGAATAGATCTAAATAATGAACTATCGCTTCCTATTTATATGGCTATGCTTTCCTTTCACTGTACAGGCACAGGTGGCATTAAAATTTGTAGATTCTAAGACAGGTCTGCCGGTAGAAGGTGTTCAGGTGAATTTTATTAAAGACAGCGCTAAAAAGTTCTTTGCCCTCTCCGATAAGCAGGGATTAGTAACGACCACATTAGAGATCCCCTTAAAGGTCCAAAGCTCACATATTAGTTATAACGCCCAGGAAATTCTGATTCAGGAATCAACAAAAACTATTCGGCTTACACCTTCGGTCACAGCTCTTAAGGAAATAGTAATTACAGGTCAGTATGCACCACAATCCGCGCGAAGTTCAGTATATAAAGTGCGTACAATACAGGCAGATCGTATTGAAAAGCAAGGCGCAAATACGCTACAGGAAATATTAGCTAATGAATTAAACATCCGTTTCGGCAGGGACAACGCTCTGGGTACATCAGGGTTATCTGTTCAGGGAATTTCCGGGCAAAATGTAAAGGTTTTAATTGATGGTGTTCCCATGGTGGGGCGCAGCGGTGTAGCCAATGAGATAGATATTGGACAGATCAATGTAAATTCGATTGACCGTGTTGAAATTGTAGAGGGCCCCATGGCGGTTAACTTTGGAGCCGATGCGCTGGCCGGAGTCATTAATATCATAACAAAAAAAGGCGGGAGCGAGAAATTTGTGGCGAATCTTACGCTACAGGAAGAAACAGTCGAAAATGACTATTCACTTTTTGAAGAGGGTATTCACAATGCCGGCTTATCATTAGGGAGTCAGTTAAGCGAGCGTTTCTACATATCGGCCGAGGGCAGGATCAATAAATTTGGTGGCTGGGTTGGCGATGAAACACAATTTGATGACCGCAATCGCCAGTGGTATCCGAAAGATCAATACTTTGGGGGTATGCTGGTCCGATATTCGGATGATAACTTTTCCATGCACTATAGAATGGACTACCTTGATCAGACCATCTCAAACCTTGGTAGGATTAATGACCTGGACCCGGATAGTGAACCATTTTCTCCCGATCAGGATTTTCTTACTCAGCGATGGATGCACCAGCTTCAGGCAGAATGGCAGTTGGGCAATTGGTTACTGAATCCAGTTATCTCATATACGGATTATGAGCGTCTTACTGAAAATTATGTAACCTTCGTAGTCAGCGACTTGGAAACCAACCGAACCCAAGCGCAGAATACATTTTACAATACCTTTTTCTTTCGAAATACAGCTAGTATTAACTCATTAAACTGGGGCAGTGCACAATTTGGTTTGGAAACCACCTTTGATAAGGGCGCGGGTTCCACGCTGAGCGAGGGGAATAAGTACATGGAGGATATAGCCCTCTTCGCCTCTGCGGAAATAACCGTGAATGATAAGCTGACGTTAAGGCCGGGAGTCCGGTATAGCTACAATAGCACCTTTGAAACCACTCCCACACCATCACTCAACGCAAAGTACGATTTTAATACTGCCACGCAACTGAGGTTCGGCTACGGACGAGGATTTCGCGTCCCGTCATTACGTGAACTTTACCACTATTTTGTTGATGCCAATCATAATATCATCGGTAACCCTGATCTTGAGCCGGAATACTCACACAATGTTAACCTAGACCTGACTCATCATCTCGATAAGGTCAATCTTAAGTTATCGCTTTCAGGTTTCTACAACCAGATCGATGATCGCATTGGGTTTTTCACCCCTGAGCAAAGTAATGCAGCTACTACTTATTTAAATATAAGTAAGTTTAAATCTACAGGAGCGATCTTAAATGCCACATGGGAGTACAAAGGCCTGCGTTTATCCCCCGGAGCTACCTACATTGGCCGATTCCAACGATTGAGTGAAAATGAAACTGATGTACCTGATTTTATATTTAACTGGGAAGTAAATACGGCCTTATCCTATCAAATAAAAAAAACGAACACTACAATATCGGCCTTCTATAAATACAATGGTCCGCTGGAAGATTATCGAATGGTTGACCCCGATGAAGACGGTGTTTTTACTCCTGAACTTCAAGGTATAGAGGGGTTTAGTTTACTCGATCTTTCAGTCAATCAAAGTATAAGCGATGATCTTCAACTGACCCTGGGCGCCAGAAACCTGTTTGATATCACCGCGGTCGATAACAACTTCACCTCCGGCGGAGCTCATGGCAGCCAAACAGGAAGTACTTCGGTGGGCTATGGCACCAGCTACTTCATAAGACTCAATTATCAATTCAAAATCAAATAACTATGAATACCCTTAAATCAATCTTTTTTACCACTATGGTAACTATAATAGGCATCGCTTTTTCGGGATGTTCGGACGATGATGACCCTATTCCGCCATTTAGTATTACTTTTTCTACTGCTGAACTGGGTATATCTTCCGATAATACTGAAGCAGAGGCAACGGTTACTTTTTCGCGACCAGCTACGGTAAGTGGTGCTGTAATACTGTCATTGGAACCAGGGGGACTGGTATACGGGGAGTCTAATGATTACTATGCATCAGTAGAGCCGGAAGGCAATAATATCACCTTACCGTTCGTATCGGGAGATCAGTCTGTTAGTGTTACGTTTTTTGCGGGTTCTGCCTCGGCCATAGAAACTGAACAAACACTTTCTGTAATTTTGGTAGAAGATAGCGATAATACGTTCACTATAGGTACTACAGGTACATTAAGTGTAGTGTTTGCTGAGAATTTCGTTTCGCCTGGTTCTTCCGTACAACTTGATGCCGGCGGACCTGAATTTGTTAAACAAGCATTCATTGATTTGAGTAAGCAGGCCGTATCAAATACTGACAAAAACACTTGGGACCTGGCATTTTTAAGTAATGGATTCCATGTAACTCTGAACGCAACTGAAGAAATAATGGCAAGACAGCTTACGGATAAGACTAGCTTGGCTGAGGTTACAGCATCAGACACAACTAACTTCGCACAAGAAATGGTTATTGGGCCTTTTTCATCTTTAGCCGCCAGAGAGTGGATAGATGATCCAAGTGGCGATTTAACTAAAACAGCAATTGCAGCCATTAGCGAAAATAATGACGATAATAAAGTCTACATCGTCAAAAGAGATGCCGGTAATTGGAAAAAAATTAAGGTTGATAGGTCCGGAGATAATTACTCCATCCAGTTTGCAGATATAGGCAGCACTTCGTTCGAAGAAGTTATTATACAGAAAGACGACACCTACAACGCGGTATTCTTCAGTCTTGATGATCAAGTTGCATTATTTGAACCAGAAAAAGGTCAATGGGATTTTATGTATGGTACTTACACTACTTTCAGCACATTTGGTGAACCTATACCATACAATTTTTCTGATTATATTGTCATTAACAGAAATGGGACGGAGTCGGCAATGGTGATGATAGACGACAATACAACCTATGAGGATTTTGACCTTAGCGCAGCTTCAACTATTGATTTCAGTACAGAATTTAATATTATAGGTAGCTCTTGGAGAGATGTTTTCTCAGGTACGGTAAGATCAGACAGGTTCTACGTCATAAAAGATATAGATGGAAACATTTACAAACTTAGATTTACAAAACTTACTGGAGACGATGATGAAAGAGGGCGACCGAGCCTTACTTATGAATTATTGTAATAAGTTGGGATGAAAGTGTCACAAATCACTATTATGGTATTTAGAATAGCCCGTAAAGGGCTATTCATCTCTGGTGTTGTGCAAAAATTACTTTTAGGGACGCTATTATTGTTGCCTGTTGCGTTCAATATTTTTATGTTTCGTACTTTCTTGACATCGAACAAAACAGGAGAACTGATTAAAATCCTACTCTATCTGTTGGCCAGCTTATTAATCATAAGTTGGCACTATCCAAAACCAAAACCTGTGTTCTTAAATTTTAAAACTATTTACCAATGAAAACCTTACTATCGTTTTTACTTTGTCTGTCTCTAACCGTTGTAGTTGCTCAAAAAAAGAAAAAGCAGGACATAGAAGCCATAAAGTCCATGTGCGGCTGCTAT
>JBCDHA010000303.1:0-5309 GCA_038750705.1 Bacteroidota bacterium | reverse complement strand
CTTTTGAGCAATGTTAGGATAGTCCATATTCTTTTATTCCAGTGGGTGACTATCTACAATATGCTGAGAAACTATTCTGTAAACTTCAGCAAGCGCTTCATTCTTCTTTAAGTACTCTAAATGCCGGTCCAGAGTTTCAAAATCATGGCGTTTGGCGGGTCCTGTCTGAGCATCTTTTGGGCCAATTTCAGCCGCTTTTTCCAAGGTTTCCTTAACGAGCGGATAAAGCAAATCCTGATCTAGTTTATTCTCTCTTAAAACGTTATTTGAAACCCCTAAAAAATGATTCACAAAGTTATTTGCAAAAACAGCAGCTAAATGAAGTGCCAACCTTTGGTCACTGTTAATGGAAACTACCTTTCTGCTAATGGCATTGCCGAGCTCCTTAAGTACTCCCCTAGACAAAGTACTTTCACCCTCAATACAAATGGGAATTTCATTGAAATTCGTTGGTTTATGTCTGGTAAGGCTCTGAACGGGATAAAATATGCCAATATGTTCAGTAGCAGCATAGGATAAAATACCTGCGCTTAAGCTACCACTTGTATGCACAAGAATAGAATCTTCATTAGGAAGACTTATTTCCTGAGCCATTTCCTCAACAGCGTCATCTGACGTAGCTATTATAAAAACATCAGATTTACTATGGCTAAAATTCAAGTCCTCTTTGACTTCAGCCTCGTACAATCGTGATACTAATTCTTTAACTCGTTTTGAAGAGCGTCCATAAACCTCATAAACACCATACCCGGCATTTTCAAGCGCAGGAGCAAGATGCCAGGCTACATTACCTGAACCGATAACGGAAATTCGATAAGCCACCAATAAAAATACTAACTATTTTTATTCAATACCCTTCTCACGCATTTTTTTAAACTCCGAATATCTTCGAACCACAGCTACTCCAAAACCAAACATAAGTACTACAGTACCCACCCATAAAACATTAATAAGTGGTTTCTCCATGGCCTTTAGGATGATCCAGTCCTTTTGCCGTGTATTTGTACCAATGACGAACTTATCCTCATCAGGAAAAATATTCATTAGCGTGACTTTTAAGCCCAGGTCCTCGACTTCATCCGGAATCCGGCCCATAAGGCCATCTTTAATAAGGAAAACAGGATTTGCCTGATATTCCCGTTCTTCTCCTTCAATGGTCATGTATACCTTTATTGCCACATCTTGTTCGGCAAGGTCTACACCATCCAACTCAAAGATTCTTTGTAATCCATCCACTTTAGCCACATAGTCATTTATAAAAAACGTATCTCTCGGACTGATTTTAAATTCCTTCATTTCACTCCACTCCACATCCTCTCTGGATAGACGAGATACCACATGAGCATACAGATCTCGCGATAAATCTCGTTTTATCGACGGCGACGCTGCCATGCCCATAGTAGGGTTATCCTGAATGCGTGGATAGAGGTTGTACACTTTTCCATTACTTGCCTTTAGCTCTACTTCATAATAGACATTCTCACCATGAACGGATATTGTATCACTGACATTATACAATTGACGTCCTTCAAAAAAAACATCTTTCTTAGCTACTACCGTATAAGCATCAATTTTATCAACATCATTCTTATGAATAAGACCATCTGAGTTGATGGGTTCAAAGCGTTCACCTTTGTACTTAATTTGATAGTTAGCCATTGTTTTTGGCTCATTCAAAAACAGCAGCAGGTTTTCACGATTAAACTCCTCGTCAAGCTGCCGCGATATTAACATACCCGTATTATTCAGCGAAACCACTTCTGAATATCCAGCGGAGAATAAGATCCCGATTAACATCAGGCCAACACCAATATGAGCAATGGCTCCGCCTGAGAGTTTAGGACTTGACTTTAATACCATGATCAAAATTTTACTATTCGCAACCACGGTATACACTCCTGCCAGGAGTAAAATAATGTAGGAAATATTAGATACATCTAACCACTCCATAAGAATGAGTGTCGTCAAAAGACTAATGATGATTGGTGGTAGGAGGCTATTCCACAATTGCTTACCGTCTATCTTTTTCCACCAGAAAAACTGGCCGGTTCCAGACAAAAAAGCAATTACTACTGCAAACCAAAATTGGAATTTAGTATAAAACGCGATCTGGTCCGTGGGCGGAGCCACATTAGATACTCCACCAAAAGACTCCACTATACTATTGTAAACCGGTATTGATGTAGGCAGCAGAACTTGAAAACCCATTAAACACAATGTGATTGCGCCTATGAAAATCCAAAATTCGCGAGAGTAGGTAGAAACTTCCTTTTCCGTTGTGGGTAATTCTTTCCACCTTATGTAGGCCAGTACTATAGGAAGAGCTATAAATACTATCAAATAAACCAGAAGCTGCCCTGAGAGTCCAAGATCGGTAAATGAGTGCACAGAAGAATCTCCTAATATACCGCTGCGGGTAAGAAAGGTAGAATATATTATCAGTATAAACATGGTAATGACCAATACGATAGAAGCCTTTAGTGCTGTATTGCTTTTTCTAAAGGTGATCATAACATGGATAGCTGCTACCAGAAACAGCCATGGCACATACACAGCATTCTCTACAGGGTCCCAGTTCCAGTAACCTCCGAAATTTAAGGTCTCATAGGCCCAATACCCACCCATTAAAATTCCAAGACCTAGCACGGCTCCGGAGAACAATGCCCATGGAAGAGCAGGGCGTACCCAGTCGCGGTACTTTTTTAACCAAAGACCAGCGATACAATAAACGAATGGGATAACCGTAGTTGCAAAACCTAAAAACAGGGTCGGTGGATGGATCACCATCCAGTAATTCTGAAGTAATGGATTCAAACCAGTACCATCCTCAGGAACAAAATTTGGGTTTTCTTCAAATATGGGAGCGTCAATTACATCTCGTAGTAATAAGAATGGCGATGAACCTATTTTTAGTTCTAACCCGGGTATTACCACTCCTAGTATCATTGAAGCCAGGAAAGTCTGTACCAAAGTAAAAATGGTCATTATGGAGGACTCCCAAAACTTGTTAGTAAAGATTAGGATAGTGCCTAATATGGCATGCCAAAACATCCATAGAAGAAAACTTCCCTCCTGTCCTTCCCAGAAACAAGAAATCATATAGTGCGCCGGAAGACGTCTTGATGAATGGTTCCAGGCATAATGATATTCAAAATAGTGATTGTAGATGATGTAGAACAGTGTAATCACCACGCCCATTATCATAACAACATGAGCTAAGAAAAAGAGTCTTCCATTGACTTTCCAGGATTGAGCCGAAGACAGCTCTTTTGATGTAGTTGATTTGAAATATGAAAAACTCGCGAATAAAGCAGTAATGAATGCTGCGATAGCAAAAAAGTGACCTGAATCACCAATGAATGTGTGTATCATTAAAACTTATCCCCTCTTAGCTAATTAAACCCCCGCGTTAACCGTTGTTTCCTGATACTTAGATGGACATTTAAGTAAAATTTTATCGGCAACAAAAACATCGTTATGATATGAACCTATTACTACAACCTTTTCTGACCTTAAAAAGTCTGCGGGCATAGGCTCATTATAATAGACGTGTTGCACTTCGTTATTTTCATCTACCATATCAAATGAGAAGGAAAGCTTATCATTAGAGGTTACAATACCTCTAATTTGACCACTACTTGACTTGACTAACTCCCCCACTACGTGTATACTATTGTCATTCCCATTTAGAGCTATCTCACGGGCCTCTGAAAAAGTCACATAAGTGCTCGCATCACCTACAGTAGAAATAATTATGAAAACAGCTACCGCTATAATTAGAAGTGCTACTATATGAGATTTTTTCATAGCTCTTAATATTTACTGCTAAATTAAGAATGGAATGCCTAATCGGGTGTATTCCTAAGCTCTTTTTCGACCTTAGCTACTTTTCTATCGATAATTACCAGGTAGGTAAACATTCCAAACAATATAATTAAGATAATACCAGTGAGTACATATATTTTGCCATCAGCCCTAAACTGATCAGCCATTTCTACATCAGAATTAGTATAATCTTGCTCAGTAACTTCTATTTTATCCTGAGTATGACCCGTATATGCAAAAAGCGAGATTAAAAGCACGACAAAAAATTTTTTCATAAATCCTGATTTATTGAAAGTCGTTTAATTCGAATACGTATTGAAGTAATCCAAACTCCTAACAAAGTCCAGCCTATCACGGCAGGATAGAAGATCATTCTTAGCCTGCTATCCAGATCATAGGCATTGAAACCGGGGTTTCCACCACTACCTGGGTGCAATGAGTCTGTCATTCTTGGTAAGATAAAAAGCAAGGGTACAAGAGCTGCAAAAGCAAAAATATTATATACCGCACTGATTCGCGCCTTTTGATCATCATCTTCAAGTGATCCGCGCAATACAAAATAGGCCAAATAAATCAAGAGCCCTATAGCTGCCCCATTTTGCTGAGGGTCGCCACTCCACCATTGACCCCACGCAAACTGGGCCCAAAGCATCCCTGTTAAAATGCCAAATACTCCAAAAAGCACCCCTACGTTCGCAAACTCTGCAGCTCTGGTATCAAAATCTTTAATGCCGGTTCTTAAATAACGAAGTGAAAATACAACTGAAGCGAAAAGAAGAATGATCATACCAAACCACATAGGTACATGGAAATACAGTGCTCTGATAGTTTCATTTAATATATGAAGCCGCGGTACATCGAGTAATAATCCTCCTACCACCACGTAAACCAGAATAATAACGGTCAATACCTTCCACCAACTCTTTCTCATAGCTTCTCCTTCAGGACCGCCAAAGATAAGGGAAGAGTAAGTAAGATGCCGCTCCTACTAAAGCATTTATAGCAGCTAAAACAATAAAATCATCCAATGAAGCCGAACGTTCCACTCCGCTTAGTGCGTTTTTCGAGATTTTGATTATCATAAGTAAAACCGGTAATACAATTGGAAAACTTAAGATTGCCATAAGCGTATGGCTATTTCTGGCTTTTGAAGCTATTGCGGATACCATGGTCATAGTAAATGACAGCCCCATAGAGCCAAAGAGTATGACCAGGAGAAACAAAAGGACATCTTCAACCGGATTACCCAATACTAACGCATAAGCCAAAAAGCCCATAAGTCCTAGAACTGCCATCAATAAAGCATTATAGATGATTCTACCTATAATTATGGTTGCCGGACTATGCGTCCAATACAAGTAAAGAAACGAGCCTTCCTTTTCCTGAATAAAGCTTTTGGCAACAGCATTTACCGATGTGAAAAGAATGATAACCCAGAAAAGGACGTTCCACGTAACCGGATTCAGCACATTTGAACGAACGTT
>JBCDHA010000302.1:0-5311 GCA_038750705.1 Bacteroidota bacterium | reverse complement strand
CTGTAGTGTAACTTGACATAAAACCGGTGATTGGGTATGATCTAAAATAGAGATATTCTTCTAATTTGGCACGACCTTTTACAGCTCATGAAGAACCAAAAAGCTAAATTCTGCTTCAAAAAATTTGAAGTTCTTCACGCCCTAAGCAGCATGAAAGTGGGAACAGATGCGGTGCTCCTTGGAGCATGGACGGAAGCGGGAGATTCTTGCGTAGCTCTTGACGTGGGTACCGGCTCGGGGATAATCGCTTTAATGCTTGCTCAACGGTTTCCTAAGTTAACTATTACAGGAATTGATATTCATGATAAATCCGTGACCGAAGCAGGTACAAATTTTTCTAACAGCCCATGGCCCGACCGACTTCAAGCTAAGTGCCTGGAGGTGGCGGCCCTTCAAGAAAAGAATTATTTCGATTTGCTGGTTTCTAACCCTCCATTCTTTGATGCCGGTAGCACTCCTCCCGATATGGATCGGTCAAGGGCAAGACACACTTCTTCACTGTCTTACAAGAGCTTAATTGAAAAAAGCTACTCATTGCTCAAAGAAGAAGGTTCGTTGGCGGTTATTATTCCCTATCTCGCTGAAAATCGATTTCAAGAGAAGACGGATGATCAAGGCTTTTACCTTAAGCATAGGTTAGCCTTCCGCCCAAAAAAAGGAAAACCTATTGAAAGAGTGCTTTTACAATATTCAAAAAGTAAACCTACCCGGGTTACTAACTCTGAACTTATACACTACCTTGATAACGGTGACTGGACAGATGATTATAAATTTCTAACGAAGGATTTCCATTTAAAGCTTTAGTACCTCCTTATTAAACCTACCGGAAAGCCCTTAAAATGATTTTAGAGAAAATAGAAGCACGAATAAGCCTTAAAAATTTATCAGTTGCTGAAGGAAGTTTGAAGATTTTGTTTTAATCTTTCAAAATTGGGATCTGGAGCCAGATCAAGATTATATTGAACACGGGACTCCCCATCAAGTAGATATATTTTTCCAACAATTTGATTTAGGAACTCCCGTGGTATACCCTTATTGAGATGAGAGAAATGATGACCATTAAATGCTCTTTTTGTGATCATTTCTTTCGCTCTGTCAATGTCACTATCTAAATTGATGAATAGAAAATTGAGATCAGGGTATTCAGAGGATAAATTTTGTAACTGCAAAATTTTTCGAATACAGGGCGCACACCAACTAGCCCAGGTGATCATCAACAAAGGCTTATCAATGGCTTTTGTATTTACCGTTTCGTCAGTGATTATATCGAGTGATTCAAATGGTTCGATCAATTCATCAATTTGAATTTCGGAGCCGACAATATAATCCTTAATAAGTTCATACTCATAGGTGCCATGATAAGAGGTAAATTTATTATTTAATAATTCTTCTTTGACCTCCCTGCTGATATCTGGATTATTGGATATCACCCTTCTAAACATCCAAAAAGAATAGTAAGATGTGTTCAGGGTTTGAATGGCTTCCAATACTTTAAGCGAATGTTGCTTGTTCAATTCAAATGCCCTAGTAGTCACAGAATCGACTTGGCCTAACCTAGAAATGTTTTTGTTGTAATACTCCCAAAACTCATTAAAACTATTATTAGTAATTTTTCTAAAATCCTCGGCCCCCTTCTCATCAAAAGGGCTTATATTTTTCCCTTCAACCAACTTTAGTCTACCTTTGGAATCCACATCTACAATTGCCGAAACATTTCTCGAATCAATAAAAAAACCATATTCAAGAAACGGCAATTGTCCATCAGGCCTGGGATGAGTCAACTGGATGGATACATACTCACTTTTGAAATAATCTTCAATTACCAGTTTGGTTTCAGTTAGCAGATGTTGTTTTTGTTCAATCCCATTATCTATCGTAACATACATGCTATCGACTTGATTTTTCAAAAACGTCAGATCAAGGTGAAATTTTTTCTGGCAAAAACCTGTAAAAGGACCGCTGATAAACGTAAAGAGCAAATAAAGCCTGGTAATTTTTATTGTATTTATTAACATGAAATGTTCTAAATAATTATTTTTTTTACAGCAATGTAAACAATTATACTATTGATCACTTAAAATTACTAATCTGTACAACTTTTAGCCCCAGATGTATTAAAGATACAGCGGCAACGATCAACAGCAGATACCTAACAACCAACTGGCCCGGCCGGACCTTGGCAGGTTAAACACCTGAACCACCAGCAACGCTTAGCATCTCTTGTCTTGAGAGATTATCACCAAAATCAAATTGTTTCATAATAATCACTTACTGACGTCCGAGAAAAGTTTTTTTTGATTTGCAATCATTCTCAAAATTTCATTCCCTACTAAAAGAAATGTCTGGATCGTAGGAATATTTGCAAACATCCGAAAACTCCAGCACTCCATTTGATTATTTCTAATGCATAATCCGCATTTAAAGCTTTAGTACCTCCTTATTAAACCTCCCGGAAAAACTACAACACTTTCGTTCCCATCTTTACCCACGGAAGCTACTCCAAAAAGGTAGTTATCAATTACGATTCCTTCTAAAGTGAACTCATTTACGTCACCGACATAACGGGAATAGTTCCATTGTGGGGAAGTAGTTTCTCTCCAGTAGATTCGATAACCGGCAAGGTTAGCATCATCTGATTTATCCCATTTAAGCGTAGTGGAGGGTTGAACAGCGCCTCCAATCAGCACATTTTGAGGTGGCAGTGGCGCCCATGCAATTCCCGCCAATGAAATGGCGTTTACAGCGGTGAGTTTCTTAGCATACTCAAAGTTGACCCCTGATAATACATCTCCATAAGTAATCCCGTTTTCTGTTCTTAAATCCTGGTGCTGCCTTGTATAGTTTTCATGTGTTTCCATAATTCGTATGCCTGCGAAACCTTCGTCATTAAAGGGCCTATGATGGCCCCCCCGGCCAAATCGGTCCAATCTGTAGATTAAAGTAGGATTCATCTCAGGCATGTAGGTAGTAGTTTGTTTATGAACATACCTGGCAAGCTGCCTTGAAACACCGTCTACCTCGCCGCCATAAAAGCGTCTCATTCTTCTTGCCCGCTCCTCTTCCGTAACAGGGGTAGGCTCTGAAAAAATTCTAAATGATCGATTGTCAATTACTCCATCTACACCCTCAATGTTTCCGATCATATCATTGTTTAGCACACCTATTACATCCCATTCCTGCTCTTTAGCCACCTTTGCCATGTATCTTCCTCCAAAAAGGCCCTGCTCCTCGCCGGAAAGACCAACATAGATAATACTTGTGGGAAAGGTGTATTTAGATAGCACCCTTGCAGCCTCCATAGCTCCTGCCATTCCTGTAGCATTGTCATTTGCTCCCGGACTATCACTTGTCGCGTTTAAGGGGTCAGAAACCCTGCTATCGATATCACCGGACATGATTATGTAGCTATTTGGGTAGACCGTACCTCTCTGAACAGCCATTACACTTACTATTTCCGTATCCCTTGGTATTCGTGTTTTGGTACTTCCCTTTACCACGTTCCTGAGATAAGATACTTCCAGGCAATTATTACAATCTTTTGAAATCTTTTCGAATTCAGCTTTAATCCACCGTCTAGCCGCGCCAATGCCGCGTGTATCAGAAAGAGTATCCGATAGTGTATGACGGGTACCAAAATTAGCCAGCGTTGTAATATCCGCTTCTAACCGGTCTGCTGAAACCGCATTAATGATACTATAGTGCCTCAGATCTTCCGCAGGCGGCACAGGTTGGGCCTTAACAGACGCAATCAAAAAGAGTAAGGCCACACTTATGATAAGTTTCATAAATTAATTTGTTTAGGTTTAGTGGTAATAATAAAACACCTGCATAACCTAATCCTCCTGTTTTTGTTTTAACGTCATCATGGTCAGGATAACTGGTGGAATTAGAGGAAAAAATAATGGAGATACGGCACGAGAGAAACGGTCAAAAAGGTAGCTTTCAAGCTATTCAAGACCATATACAGGTGGGTGAAATGACTTATGTTTTCGCCGGCGACACTCGTTTCATTATTGATCATACAGAGGTAGACGGCACTTTTTCAGGCAAGGGAGTAGGCCTTAAAATGGTACAGGCTGCCATTGACTATGCCCGGGAAAATAAGCTTAAAATTCTCCCGTTGTGCCCTTTTGCTAAAAGTGTTTTCGATAAACAGCCGGAACTCGGAGATGTATTATCCTGACAAAACAGGTGCCAGTTAGTATAAATCATATTGTTAATTTATATTTACTATACATAAATGGGCCATTGGAGCAGCAGTTATTCAAAATAATACCGCTACATCAATACTCAACTGAACCTAATTATTTTATTTATTCTTTTTAACAATGAACATTTTTGTAGCAAAACTTAATTACAGAACGACTGACGAAGAGCTTCAGAGAAAATTTGAAGAGTATGGTGAAGTTTCTTCAGCTAAGGTCATTTTCGACCGTGCCACTCAACGATCCAAAGGATTTGGATTTGTGGAGATGCCGGACGATGAGGCCGCCATGTCTGCCATCAACGATCTAAATGATTCTGAATTCGACGGTCGCACGATTGTAGTGAAAAAGGCGAATCCAAGAGAGGAACGATAATCCACCCGAATAACAGATATTCCAAAACGGGCTTGTCCCGTTTTTTTATATTTCTTTTTGTTTAATGTTCAAACATTATATAAACATATGCTGTTTCTAACTCTAGAAGCTAACGTGAACGGTATGGAGTTAGAGAAGGAAATAAGTCAAAAAAAGTTTAAGAGTGAATTTCAAAAAGCAAGTCTCAATCTAATATTCACTTCAAGTTGGTTATTAAATCGACATAAAGATTTTTTTAAACCATTTGGTATTACTCCTCAACAATACAATGTACTTCGAATATTAAGGGGTTCCTATCCAAACAGTATGTCCACATCTGATATTAAGTCGCGTATGTTAGATAAAAACTCTGATGTGTCAAGAATAGTGGATAGAATCACTTTAAAAACCTGGGCGAAAAAAAAAGTACGCTTGAGTGATCGCAGACTTGTAGATGTTCAAATATCTGATGAAGGCCTGAAACTATTGGGAGCCATGGATGCAGAAATGGATACCATAGAACAATCGCTTGGTCAATTAAACCAAGAGGAAGCCAAAAAGCTTAACCAACTTTTAGATAAAGTACGTAACAACTAGAGGTTTTCCAACTCTTTTCTTACGAAAGAAATGAGCTCCTTTATGTACTCCTTGCTGAAGTTAAATTCAATATTTGCCGCCTTATAAACTTCAGGTATACTTCTGGTGTAACCAAGCTTCAATGCATTTAAGTACCCTTGAAGTCCCGCATTGGG
>JBCDHA010000301.1:0-5333 GCA_038750705.1 Bacteroidota bacterium | reverse complement strand
CCAACTCATTGAATATGTCAAAACATACAATCAAACCAGAGCTAAACCCTTTAAATGGACTTATACAGGGGATGCACTTAAAATTAGTTAGCTTATTAAGTAATTACCACACTAGATCACCCAAAAGTAAGTCTAGTTTTAGCTTCTCGGATTAAAGTCAGTGCCTTGATCCCGGAAGAAGACAAGCTCGAAATCACCACCCTAAGCGGCAACGCCTTCTACTACTTCGGCCAACAAGAACTTAGAAATAAACTGATCCTAATCGAAGATCTGGACGGTACAGACGAAGTACTGTATCCCTAGCGAGAGATCGTCACCAAAACCGTAGTCATCAAAAACACCAAAGGCGAAACTTTCTCTGTTTTTGATATATGGGCTGATCATCGTGGCATTAATTCCTATTATTCAGTATGCTTTTTCAATAGGTATGTATGATCCGAATATGCATGGGAAGCCTTCTTATTTTTTGATTAGTATATTTTCATGTGGCCCGGTATTATTGATTCTTGGTATAATTCTTTTACGCTCTTTTAAGGGCTTAAAACATAAATTTTCAGGGGGCCTTAGTATCGTAATTGGCATCATATGGCTAGCGCAGTTGTTCATGGGATTAGCCACAGAACAAGGCTGATGATATTTTGCCACAAACCCTACTCAGAGTCACTTGAAAAGCACTCTGAGCTTTAAGAAGTATACGCCTGTTTAGTTTTGGTCATACCGTCCCGATTACTGTGCATCTATCATTTAAAAAGAAGGTTTTTCACGGGACAACTTCATAATTTAACAACGACAAAATTTATGTAGAAAATACTCGGGGAGCCCCGATTGAAGTTAAACAAAACTAAAACTTACACTCTTTTACACTCAGTCTAGGAGACAAAAATCATTCGAGCTATTTAACAACTAGTAGATGGGTATGTCCTAATTTTACACCATGCAAAGACTATTCTTACTGACTACTTTAATGGCTTTGATTTCATGTGGGAAGGATGGTGAAACTCAAAAGCAACGTTTTTTACTGCGTGGTAATGAGGCTTTAAGGCAGCAAAATTACCGGGAGGCCAAGCGCTTTTACGACGAGGCCCTGGCCCTGGACTCGTGCTATGTGCCGGCTATTAACAACCTCGGTATTTTGGCCTACCAGTCTTCCAGGTATGGAGAAGCGGTACTTCATTACGATCAGGCTATCGACTGCGATCCTACCTTTATGGATGCCCAAATTAACAGGGCAAACGCATTTTATGAGCTAAATGAGCTTTTCCGGGCACTTGATGATCTCGCTTTTGTCGAAAAGCAGCTGCCAGACACGTCATACGTTCACTTTATGAAAGGTCTGGTCTTAACTAAGATGAGAAAGTATACCGAGGCATTAGATGCTTTCAATCGAACTGTAGAACTCGATAGTGCTAATGCGGAAGTGTGGGTCAATCGTGGTTCTGTTTATTATTACCTTGGTGAGCTTGACAAAGCCAGGAATGACCTCGACTACGCTTTACAGTTGGACCCATTAGAGTCCAACGCCTACAACGCGCTGGCGCTCATTGAAATGGATAAAAACAATCTTGATGAAGCGCTGACATTGGTGAACAACGCCCTCGATTTCGAGCCTATTCAACCTTATTTTTTAAATAACCGGGGCTATATCTATCTTCTAAAAGGTGAATTTGACTTGGCTAGAAAAGACATAGATCAAAGCATAACCCTTGATCCAGATAACGCCTGGGCGTACAGGAATAAAGGTTGGTATTACTACAATCGCTCTGATTACACAGAGGCAATAAGGTTGTTAAAACAAGCCACAAAACTAGATCCGTATGTGAACAAAGGCTTCCGGTATTTAGCCGAAGCCTACTGGGCTAATGATGATAAATCTTTGGCGTGTACCTTGGTGAAGGAGCGGGGCTTGGCAGTAGGGTTCAGCTGTGATTGACTTATTTTAAGAACTTCCTTGGGGCAACCACAAAAATGCTAAAACCATAGGTGAACGCAACATTTAAGTTATTTCTTATAAGTTCATCTGAACTTAGCGTGGGTGAGTCGGATAAATCAAAGTCAATATTACTTCTAAAACCGGACTCCACACTAAACCAAAGCCAATCGTGAATTTCTCGCTCCCAGCAAAGAAGGAAGCGCACTTCAGATTTTTCCAGGTAGGTAATATCATCAATCTGATCGTCAAGCCGGATCCCGTAGTTGGAGCCGTCAAGCTGAGCTTTTAGGTATACGTAGTTTTTTTGATTTAAGGTATTGTAACGAAGTTTTGCCTCTGCCGGCAATACCGATTCTACCCCCCACTGACTGTTGAAAGTTTTGTTATAAGCTACTATGGGCACAATGCTCCTACGCCCAAAACTGTAACTGTACGCGACACCAACAGCATAGCTGACATAATCATTCTTTTTCCACCCCATTAAGGGAGCTATGGAAAACCGTAGAAAATCTGTGGTTGCCTGATTATCTGCCGTGTAGTCACCATTTAAACCGGCACTCAACCGTAGTAAAAAATATTTGTTTGTGCGGGTAGGTTTCATGATAAAAAAGTCGGTTCTCAGGCTTTTTAATGATTTATCTTCCAGGTTGCTATAAAAGGAGTAATCTATAGGTTCTGGATCATCGAAGTTGAATTCTTCTACAAAGTATTTAACACCGGCGGCAATAGTAATATTATCCTTTGCCACAATGGGAAAACGGGCCTTTAGACTCCACCTGCGATTGCGAAGAACTTCTGCTTCTGCATTACCAAACCCTTCTGATGAAGATGAACGAATGGCATAGTCTCGGATAATCTCTCTTTTAATTTCTATGCCTTTGCTACGCGGAAGTCCGACCACTCCCGGAACACAAAATGCAGAATCTGTACAGTTTAAAACGCTGCCTTGACTGTAAGCCAGGTTATGGCTTAAGGCCAAGGCCAGCAGAAATAAAAAAACAGATCGTGTCATTAGGAATCTAAACTGTGCATACTACATTCGAATTTAAAGATTTAACTCCCAAAACAAATTAGGATGGGCACATGTTTTTTTCTCATGAGACCTCTGGTTGTGTGTTTACTTTTTTTGGTGGGCTGTAAGTTTGTTCCTTACAACGGAAATGATAAGTACACCGATAAGGCCAATTTAAAGATTGACGAGGCGCCGCACGTTCGTAATTCATTAGAGTGGTGGTATTACACCGGACACCTAATGGATGAAGAGACGGGTCGTGGGTATGGATTAGAATTTGTTTTTTTCCACTTTAACCCTCGCAATAAGAAAGATTATATCATGGTAAATTTTGCCATTACCGATTCTTCCAGCGGAAAATTTTATTTTGACTATAAAATAAAAACGTTACCGGATCTGCTAACAGACGATTTGCCTATCCATTTAAGCTATCAGGATAAAAACGAAAGTTACACACTTACAGGGCAGATGGGAGAATATAAGCTAAGTGGTAAAATGGGAGAGCATGACATTTCAATAAATCTTTTGACTAAGTCTGAGAAACCTGCGGTACTTCATTCCGGTAGCGGATACGAAAATTATGGAGGGTATGCCACGGCTGGATATTACAGCTATCCGCGGTTACAAGCTACAGGATCCTTACGCATAGGGAGCAATAGTATGAATGTAAACGGGGAACTATGGTACGACCGGCAATGGAATTGTATAGGTGTCTGGCAAAAGGAGATTGCATGGGACTGGATCTCTGTTCAACTTAATGATCCTAGAGAAGAACTTATGGTATATCGCGTTTATCATATTGCCGATAAGGCCACTATCTATGGAGGTACATATTATAAAGCAGATGGCAGCGTTGTAGATCTGAATAATAATGATATCGTTTTGAATGAATTGGAATATTGGGATAGTAAGAGATCGAAGGTCCGATATCCTGTAAAGTGGAGCCTGGAGGTAAAGTCGCTGTCATTAAGCATGGAATTAGAATCTGTTTTACCGGAACAGGAATTAGCGCTTAAATTTTCACCTATACATAAGCTGTATTATTGGGAGGGTATGTGTATAGCTTCCGGTAATCTGGATGGTAAAGCAGTAACAGGTAACTCTTACATCGAAATTACAAATAGATCGATAGTCAATAAATAGGCTTTAACCATACTATGACTGATCTACTCATACAGAAGTTAGAAAAAAAGCTAACCGAACCCTTACCGGGTATCAAAGCACAAGGTTTAATGACTCCCGCAGGCATAACAGATCTTCGGTTCAATATTGAAATGATGAATGCAGCGAGGTTGAGTGGTGTCCTTATCTTATTGTATTGGAAAAATGGAGAATGGCAGATTCCATTAACGTTACGCCATGACTACGACGGTGTGCATAGCGGGCAGGTCAGTTTACCAGGGGGTAAAAAGGATGATTCGGATGTAGATGTAATTGAAACAGCCTTACGCGAGACCCAAGAAGAAGTAGGTATTGAATCAGATGGCATTGAGGTCATCGGTCAACTTACTGATCTATATATTCCACCGAGTAACTTTAAAGTTACCCCTACATTGGCCTATGCTACTGGGTCTCCCATCTTTCAGGTAGATGCTTTTGAGGTTAAAGAGTTAATAGAAGCGCCTATCTCGTTATTAAAAGATGAAAATAGTATCAAGACCAAGAGAATGGAGTTTGGCAATGGATATGCACCAGACATGCCTTATTTTGATGTTAAAGGGCATGTGGTATGGGGGGCAACAGCGATGATCCTCAGTGAGCTGGTAGCCCTGCTCAATGACTAGTTATTCTGTATTCATTTCTTTAGTTTGCACGATTATTCGATGGGTTTATGGAGCAAACACATGCAGAACCGTTGTTGACGAACGACGCGGTAATTTTTGGTATTCTAATGATCATGTTGGCGGCTATTTTTAAAACTGCCGCTAGTGAGCACCCTTTTTGGAAGAAGTTCTATACTTACGTGCCCATTATTCTATTGAGTTACTTTCTGCCTTCTCTGCTAAATACCTTTGGCATAGTAGACGCCGATGAGTCGCAGATCTATTTTGTGGCATCTCGGTATCTGTTGCCTGCCTGTCTGGTCTTACTCACGATTTCCGTGGATCTTAAAGAGATCATAAGATTAGGACCTAAATCCCTGATCATGTTCTTTACCGCCACTATTGGGATCGTGCTGGGCGGACCGGCAGCCATTTGGCTCGCTAGTCTTATCAATCCCGACTTTGTTGGAGGTATAGGCCCGGAAGCGGTGTGGCGTGGTATGTCTACTATAGCCGGCAGCTGGATTGGGGGTGGCGCTAACCAGGCTGCCATGTATGAGGTGTTCAAGCCATCGGATGAGTTGTATTCCATGAGTATCACAGTGGATATTATTGTGGCGGAAATATG
>JBCDHA010000300.1:0-5340 GCA_038750705.1 Bacteroidota bacterium | reverse complement strand
GAGCTGGGTATCAGCAAAGCATGCCGCTTCTGTAGAAGTTCGCCTTTACGATAGGTTGTTTATAACGGAAAATATGAACGAGGTAGAGGACGATTTCTTAAAACATCTTAATCCCGATTCATTGCAAATACTGGATGATGTGAAAGTCGAACCTTCGCTTTCTGATGCCAAGCCAGGGGATCAGTTCCAGTTTGAGCGTCAGGGCTATTTCATTGTGGATCCGGATGCTGCATCTGATAAAAAGGTATTCAACAGAACTGTGACCTTAAGAGATAATTGGGCGAAGAAGTGATCTGAAAATACATAAACTCAAAAGAACCCTCCTGAAAGCTCCGGGTTAGCAGAGTTTTAAGAACGTTATCCTGATTTGCAACCTCATGGATGCTTTATCCCGAGAATTTCAAATTCTGTATTGAATTGGGTGATTTAACTCGTTTCCCAACAGGAATGAAGTAAATGAAAAAATTAAATATGCAATAAAGTTGCATTTATGTAGATTTGCCCGATGGAAAATACTGACCATCTCAAGGAGATATTGGAATCCCATAATCTTAGAACCACAGATTGTCGTAAAAAAGTGCTGCGGTTTTTCATGAATCGTGAAGCGGCCCTGTCTCAAAGCGATCTTGAAAACCAATTCAAACAATACGACAGGGTCACTCTGTATAGAACGCTGAATAGCTTTCTGGCTTCAGGAATTATCCATAAAATACCCAATTATCAAGGAGTGGCTACCTATGGTCTCAGCCGGGAAACTTGTTCTCCTCATGATCATGATGATAACCACATCCACTTCAAGTGTAATCATTGTGGCCAAATTCAATGTTTGGATGACAAATTAGTACCTGAAGTAACAGTGCCAAAAGGTTATAAGATAGAGGCTGTCAATATGATCGTAGATGGCATTTGTGCCCAGTGCACCTGAAAGAATAAAATGCAATGAAATTCACTACAAGTAGCGATTGCCTGACTGGAATACTATACACAATTTTACGAAATAGAATGATTCTAAATAATAAATGCTTTCAACACTTAACAAAACACATTGTCAATGTTTGACTTTTGTTCGTTCCTGTTGTTTTTGAGAAAAAGTGCTGACTTAATCATAGCGCAGATGGGTTTGCGCAGAATATTTTTAAAAATAAAAATTACTATTGTCCTCATTGCCCTGCTTGCGGCTTCTCAATCGTTGGCTCAAGTTGACTGTGAAGGAAAAATCATTGGAAAAATCTTAGACAAAGACACCAATAAACCTCTTCCTTTTGCTACCATTAAGATTTTAAACTCAGATAATGGTACGATCAGCGATGAGGCAGGCAGCTTCACCTTAACAGACATATGCGGAAAGGAAGTTGATTTTGAAGTTCGATTTTTAGGATATAAAACGATCATCCATCATCATGATTTTCGAAGTGGAAAAAGTATGGATGAGAACCATATCATTTATTTGGCTCCAGAGCAAACCGAATTGGAAAGTATAACCGTTGAAAGTGAAAGGTTAGACGAAATAAAGTCATTGGCTGTACAGAAAAAGGAATTAACCAATATGGAAACACTTGGCTCTTCTTTGGCTGATATATCAGAAGAAATAACAGGAGTTTCTCTATTAAAATCCGGATCCAACATTGCGAAACCTATTGTTCATGGATTGCACTCCAATAGGGTACTTGTAATTAATGATGGGGTCAGGCATGGCTATCAAGCCTGGGGAGAGGAACATGGACCTGAAATTGATCCTTCCCATGTGGACCTAATTGAAGTTGTTAAAGGGGCGGGTACTGTGAAGTATGGCCCGGATGCCCTGGGCGGTGTAGTTCTCTACAATGCTAAAAAACCTGCTTTTAATAATAAGTTAAATGGCTCATTTGGGTCTTCTTACCAGACTAACGGAAGAGCGATAAGTAGCCAACTTGATCTGGGTCAGGGGTCTGATCGCTTTGCCTGGAACGTTGGCGGTCATGGAGTGTACCAGGGTGATTTACACGCGCCTGATTATAATCTCTCCAATACCGGCAAAAGAGAGTATGGTGTTAGCTTTAATACACTTCTCCATCGCCCCACTTTTGACCTACAAGTTGCAGGAAGCTATTTTGACCAAGAGCTCGGCATTCTAAGAGCCTCAATCGTTGGAAATTTAGCCGACTTGGATACTGCCATTAACCGAAACGAACCCGATATTGTATGGCCTTTTACCTATGACCTGCAAAGTCCTTGGCAAGATATAGAACACGCTATGTTGAAGGCGGATCTGTCGCTTTACCTGGGCGAACATGTATTTAATTTTCAATATGGGGTTCAGCGAAACAATAGAAAAGAATTTGATGTTCGCAGGGGTGAATTGAACGACCGTCCGGTCATCAAATTAAGACTCTGGACTCACACCTTAGACGCAGAGTGGACTCAACCAACCAAAGGTAGATGGCAAGGCAACTCGGGAGTTCAACTAATATCACAAAATAGCGATAACCTACCCGAAGAATCTAATAAAATAAATTTCATACCGGACTATGATGTTCTAAATATAGGTGCATTCACGGTACAGTCTTATGAAATCAACAAAGGTCTACTTGAACTGGGTGTACGTTTTGATTTTCAGCAACTTAGTGTGTCTGATTCTATTAAAAGAAATGGCTTCACTTACTCAAACGAGATTAACTTTTCAAACGCAACATACACCTTAGGTGTTCGAAAAGAACTAAAAGACGGATTAACAGTATACTCAAATATTGGATACGCCTGGAGGCCACCAAATGTAGCAGAACTATACTCTTTTGGATACCGCTATTCCAGGTTGCAGTATGGCCTCTGGCGTTATGATTTTGAAAACCCAGACCTACGTTCACCTACGCCTCCTGATACTGTTTTTAATCAAACATTGCGTACCGTTGACTCGGAAAGAGGAGTAAAATGGATATCGGGTATTGAGGTAAAAAAGCGAAAAATCTCCGCTGATTTTATTTTTTATATTAATCAAATAAACAACTATATCTTCTTAAGGCCTTATGGTCTTTCAACAACTGTTGCCGGTGTTTTCCCTTTTTTCCTTTATGAACAGACGGATGCTATCTTCTACGGTACAGACTGGGACATCAGGTACAAACACGACAATATTTTTACTTCAGAAGTGAAAGTATCTTATGTTCATGCCAGAAGTGTAGATCGAGAACAGCCCTTGTTGGAGATACCTCCATTGAACATTAGTTATTCGCTGGAGTTCAAAAAAGGGCCGTGGGATGCCGCATTGTCTTTAAGTTACACTGCAGAACAATGGGATGCGCCTCCGGTCATTGCCCCCGGAGACATTCAAGATGGAAATACAGACGTAGATCGCAATACCGTCCTCTTCGATTTTATGGCCCCGCCAGATGGCTACCTTCTACTTGGATCCAATATTTCCTACAAAAAAAAGGCATGGAATGTCGCTTTTAACGTTGATAATCTGCTCAACACTTCTTACCGAATTTACACTGATCGATTAAGGTACTTTGCCGATGCACCAGGAAGAAATTTCACTTTAGCCGTTGAGTATAGCTTTTAAACGCAACATTGTTGCAAACCATTCATATGTTTCTTAATCTTGTGAACTGAAATAATTCTCTAAAACAATTAATATGAAAATTTCAAAATTACTTTGGTTATTATTACTCATAGGGTCAATTGTAAGTTGTTCCGATGATGACGATGATGATCCGACTCCTCCAGATGATGGCGAAGAGTTTATTGACGAGGTGATTCTTACCTTTACCCCTACCCTGAGCTCAAAAGAAGTTGTTACGGCAAGATGGTTTGATGCGGATGGAGATGGTGTGGGTTCAGGGGAAGTTATTCAGGGCATTGCGTTGGAAGAAGGTGTGGAGTACATACTTACATTTCGACTTAATAACACTATAGCTAATGAAAATGTAACAGAAGAAATTGAAGATGAGGATGACGAACATCAATTCTTCTTTGAGTTTACCGAAAACATATTTTCCGATCCGACAGGGAATGGTAATATTGATAACAAGGATGATCCATTAAATTATAACGATACAGACGACAATGGATTACCTGTAGGACTCTCTACTACATGGACTGCCGGAGGTCATACTGATGCAACTGGTACTTTCAGAGTACTTCTTAAGCATCAGCCTGAAGAAAAGGATGCTGATTCTGACGCCACCACCGGTGGTACGGATATTGACATAACTTTCCCCATTGATATTGTGGAAGACTTAAATATAGAGGAAGAATTTATAGATGAGGTTATCCTTACCTTTACTCCTACCCTAAGTTCAAAAGAAGTTGTCACTGCAAGATGGTTTGATCCTGATGGCGATGGAGTGCTTTCAGGAGAAGTGACTCAAGGCATTGCGCTGGAAGAAAATGTGGAGTATACTCTTACATTTGGACTTAACAATACCGTTGCTGGTGAAAACGTTACGCTAGAAATTGAAGATGAGGATGACGAACATCAGTTCTTCTTTGAGTTTACCGAAAACATATTTTCCGATCCGACAGGGAATGGTAATATTGATAACAAGGATGATCCGTTAAATTATAACGATACAGACGACAATGGATTACCTGTAGGACTCTCCACTACATGGACTGCCGGAGGTCATACTGATGCAACTGGTACGTTCAGGGTACTTCTTAAGCATCAGCCTGGGGAAAAAGATGCTGATTCTGACGCCTCCACCGGTGGTACAGATGTTAACATTACTTTCCCTATTGATATCGAGGAAGACCCTAATATCGAGGAAGAGTTTATAGATGAGGTAGTATTAACTTTTACCCCCACAGGAGGAGGCGATGATGTAGTAGTAACCTGGTTTGATCCAGATGGTGAAGGTGTACAAAATGGTACTGCTGATGGGCCAATTAATCTAGTGGCAGATACTGAATATGATCTAGCCGTTACTTTGGCAAATACTGTTGAGGGAGAAGATGTTACCGCTGAAATACTTGAAGAAGATGACGAACATCAGTTCTTCTTCGAGTTTACAACAGATATTTTTAGCGACCCAGCAGGAGATGGAAACGTTGATAATAGAGACGATCCATTAAATTATAATGATGAAGATTCAGATGCTCAAGACGGATCAGGTCTCCCTGTAGGGCTTTCTACTAACTGGACCACGGGAAGCGCTACTACTTCAGTTGGGGCATTCAGAGTTATCCTAAAGCACCAGCCGGGTCAAAAATCAGCAACTTCAGATGCTTCAACGGGTGGAACAGACGTCGATATAACATTTGAGATAAATATCAATTAGTACTAAAGACAAATTTTTGGTTAAGTGTAGTAAAAACCCATCTGCCTTTTGCGGATGGGTTTTTCTTTTAAAACCAAGGGTGATG
>JBCDHA010000299.1:0-5348 GCA_038750705.1 Bacteroidota bacterium | reverse complement strand
GCTTTTTGGCTTTACGCAGCTTTCATTTTTGTTCTTTCCAGACAGTGATCGGAATATGGTCACCGTTGACATTAATCTTCCTGAGGGAACAGAAATCGAAGCTACGAATAAAATTGTCGATGCTATAGAACGCCATATGACCGATGAACTTTTAATCGATGAAGAAAACGAGGAGGGTATTGTAGATTGGACAGCATTTGTAGGAAAAGGCCCCTCTTCTTATGACCTTGGCTACAGCACGGAGGAAGCTAATTCTAATTATGCGCACATACTGGTTAATACTTCTTCCTTTGAAATCAATGGGTCTATAATAGAAGCGCTTGATACATATTGTTACATTAATTTCCCCGATGCCGAAATCAAAATAAGCCGCCTCGGATCAGCCGGTGGAGGCGCCCCAATCGAAATAAAGGTATCCGGCCAAGATCCTGATGTACTTGCTGATATCTCAGGCAGCATCAAATCGGAGCTGTTTAAAATTGCTGGAACCAAAAATATCAAAGATGATTGGGGACCAAAAGGAAAGAAGTTCATTATAGAAATCGATCAGAATAACGCACAAAATGCCGGAATAAGTAACCAGGATGTGGCCATATCCCTTCAGACTGTCCTGGATGGATTTAATGCGGGCGAATACCGCGAAGAAGATCAATCCATGCCGATTGTTATGCTTGGTGTGGATAACAAAACGCAAACGCTATCTTCTCTACTTGGGCTAAACGTTTATTCACAGAACACGGGTAAAAGTGTTCCTTTCTCCCAGGTGGCACGAATAATTCCGCAATGGCAGTATACCAGGATTAAACGAAATAACCTTGTTCGTACCATCACAGTTTCCAGCCAACTTACGGAAGATGGTAATGCATCGGCCATTATGTCCCAACTTACACCGTGGCTGGAAGCTCAGAATGAGGAATGGGGTAGTGGATATAGCTATAGTTTGGGAGGAGAAGCAGAGGAGACTTCCGAAAATATGGGTGCCGTAGCTAAGTATCTGCCTTTATCCGGATTTATTATCGTGATGCTTTTGATCATTCAGTTCAACTCAATTAAGAAAATGGTCATGATCGTTTGCACTATACCCCTTGGAATTATCGGGATGGTGCTAGGTCTTTTAATCTTTAGACAGCCTTTTGGTTTCATGGCGTTTTTGGGAGTTATTTCCTTGGCGGGAATTGTTATCAACAACGCAATTGTGCTAATAGATAGGATTGAAATTGAGCTCAACGAGCTCAATAGATCACCCCAAGATGCCGTTATTGCCGCCTGCTTGCAGCGTTTTCGTCCTATTTTATTGGCTACGTTTACCACAGTTTTAGGTTTGATTCCATTGTATTTAGGAGGAGGAGCTACCTGGGAGCCCATGGCCGTCACAATTATGATCGGTTTGTTATTCGGAACTATTATTACACTCTTATTTATCCCATCTTTTTACAGTGTAATGTTTAAAGTCAGCTATAAAGAGTACGTTTTTGATGAAAAGTTGATGGAATGACAGGTCACCTTACAATAGAATAGCATTTCAGTGCAGATTCGCCTGCTTTTCGATACAGAAAGTAAAGTAATCAGACTATTAAGTACTTCGAATACCGAGGTATAAATAAGGTACATTTCAGGCTTTATTTTTGACTATTTTTCTTTGTTTATAATTCGTAAAAGCTGTTTTTGGGTGATTTTGTTCGAGGTACAAGATAATATATGAAGTCAGTGTCCACTCATGTTACTTTCCAGAATTGGGTGTTTTTCGGTCGTTTTGGGTCTGAAATAGGCTCAAAATCATGTATCATCATTTCTCCGGTTTTAAAACCTAAATGCTCCTTCCATAAGTTGCTGTTCTTGCCTGGGAATTCCAATATCCCGAGCGATGGTTTTCCATTGACTTACTGTACTTTTTACTTCATCTAGTATGATGTCCATTTGCTTATTGTCTAACTGGAAATAGGATCCTACACTCTTCGCTAAGTCAAAATCCAGGGCGTTACTATCTGTGTCAATATTGAGCGATAAGCCATCTTTATCTACTGAAGGATTAATGTCGTAAGCAGGTGAAAGCCTCCAACCTTTATCGGATAAAATAAAGCCATGATTTCTGAGGTGATCATCCGTATTGGAGATGGCAATATGAAATACGATTCTTCTCCAAAGCTGATGAAGGTCTTCCGTATTCTCAGCTCCTGAGAACTGGATGAATTCAGCCAGGTCAAGGTAGCTGGCAGCATTATCCCTGATAGTATCTTCATTATTGCTTGTAATAGTCATGGCAGAGGTAAAATGAACCCGCTCATCATTTTGCCGATCAAACCTCTTCGTGAAAAAAGTATGATGGTTTCCAGATACCTTTTCTACTTTGGATTCTGCCATGGTGACTCTCGCTTTTAAAGCCAATTGGTAAGCCAGGTATTCCCATAGCGCTTTGTCTATGTCATCATTTTTGGATGGAAACTTGGCTATCCAGGGATGGTCTTTGTCATCCAGTATGTTGGCCTTAGGCCTGGCACCTCCAAGTGATGAACCAGGAGCCATTAGAATGGCCAGCCACTTTTTCACTTCATCGTCACTTACGTCAGATTCCAACTGACTTGCGCCATATTGCAGTTCTCGGATGGACGACCAGGGTGGCGTAGGGTATTCCTCATTATCATCTAAAAATGGTCCATCTAAATCGAGCTTGAAGCGCAAAGCTCCCATTCGACTTGGGTCATAGACTCCCAATAAGAAATCAATGTCGTATAAAGTGGAAGCAGTGTTTTCTTCTTCTTTCGCTTTTTGTGCAGCACGCCTCTTCATCAAAGTACGACCCCACGTATCTGGCATTGAATCTAAGAAGATTCCAAAGTTTTCTTTGCCATTCGGGAATTGCGAACCTGAATACCAACCAATATCTGGATCGAGTAAGAAACGTTCTTTTGATTCGAGGTAATCGCTATCATACTCAAAGCTGAAAGCTTTTCTACCTTTTCCCTGATGTGCTGATAATGTGCCAATTAATTTAGGTTCTGGCATACCTTTCCAGTGGGCATAAACGAATATATCAGTCTTGTTAACTCCCATGCCTATTGGCTCCCTAGTAAGTTAAGGTCCTGTAGCTTCCTTCCCAAATTATCATCAGCTGCCAGTTTTAGAAAATCTTCATGAAGCCCAAGTACACGCAAAACATTAAATAAAGCACCCATAGAAACACTTGGTGAACCTTTTTCGAGTAGGTATAAAGTATTTCTGGCAATACCTGCTCGTTCGGCTACCTGGGTAGCTGTCAGCTTACGCCTTTTTCGCGCTAACTTGATATTCTCTCCAAGCTGCTCCAATACCTTTTGATGTTTGGGAAACAATATTTGCTTCTTACTTTTCATTATGTACTATAATTAGTACAAATATATCATTTATGTATTTAATGTAGTACATTTTAATATAATTAATGCTCTAACTGACTTAATCTGATTATTGAGCACTTAGAAATACTGAGGTACAAATAAGGTACATTTCAGGCTTTATGTTTGACTATTTTTCTTTGTTTATAATTCGTAAAGGCCGTTTTTGGGTGATTTTGCTCAAGGTACAAGATAATATATGAAGTGAGTGTCTACTCACGTTACTTTCCAGAATTGGGTGCTTTTCGGTCATTTTTGGTCTGAAATGGGCTTAAAAGATTGTATCATCATTTCTCCGGTTAAGAACGTCTTTAAAGAGAGCCTAATTCTAAAGTAGTCTTTATTAGCTTTTCAGGTATCTTAGATTTATGGAGATACTGAAGAATGAGATTCAAAACCTTTCGGGAGCCTATGAAGTAGAGGTTGAGAAAATCTTGAATGAACTGACACGAAAAGACTTGAAGAAAGGAGATTTTCTTCAAAAAGCGAATGTGGTGTGCAATAGGTATTATTTCATCGAAAAAGGTACGATTAGACTCTATTATGAGAAGGGGATGGAGGACTTCACCGTATGGATGGGAACACCTGGACAAATCTTTACAGATCTTGAAAGTTATCTTTCTGAGGAGCCTTCAAGAATCTACATGGAGGCTTTAGAACCTTCCTCAGTGTACACCATAACAAAGTCTAAAAGTGATTCGCTATCTACCAGATCAAATGCTTACAATACTGTACTTAGAAAAACAGTTGAGATAGCATTTGTTAATCTTAGTAAAAACGTGATGTCCTTTCAAAGTGACGAAGCAAGCGAAAGGTATGAAAGAGTTGCTAATGAGAAAGATTGGCTAAGTAAATATCCCTTAAAGTACATTTCGAGCTTCATAGGTATCACCCAAAGTTCTTTGAGCAGAATTAGAGCGAAAAAGGACTGATTATTTGTCATATGGCAAATAATTGAAGAAGCCAAAACCTTTTCTTTGAGGAAAAAACATGATCATCTTAATCGGAATCCTCTCAGGCCTTTTAGTTGCCCTTTTATTACTCATTAAAATGCTGCCTGATAAAGTTCAGTATATAGAAACTGTAACCATTGAAAGACCTGTCCGAAATGTATATGATGCGATTCGGTACCAAGAGCAATTAATGGAATGGAGTGCCTGGCCAAAGGAAACTAAATCGGACTGTGCAGTAGAGAATACAGATGGCCAGATAGGAGCACAAACTGTTTATCTCAACAAGAAAGGAAAGAAGTTCGGCTATCAGGAAATAACGAACCTCATAGAAAATGAGCAGGTAGATTTTTATCTCAAGAGTTTTGTGGCTCCATTTGAAAAGGACGTTCGATTAAAATTCATTCTAAGAGAGTATCCCGAGAATGAAACGCTTGTAATTATGTGGTTTGATGAGGCTCTTAGGAAACCACACTTTCTTATAGCTTATTTTGGAGGTATACTTAAATGGGTTCATAGCATGCATCTTAAAGACTTGGCCTATTTAAAGCAATATGTAGAAACACGATGAAAAGCTATTCCGCTGAGCAAAGAATAAAGCAGCTTGAGAAGAGAAGAGGTGGATATTACTACCTCATGATCTTATCAGAGGTAGTAGAGCAATTTGAGAAAAAAAGATTGACAAGGTTCATTTGCACGCTAGAAGATAAGCTTGAGTTTCGGTGCGGTTTGAATCACATGGGTGATGGTAATTTCTTTGTTATTGTCAGTGGAACTAATCTTAAGAAGATCGGGAAGGAACTAAATGATAAGGTGACTTTCAAGCTTATTGAAGACCCCAACCCTTTGGGCGTGGAAATGCCTGAAGTTCTGCAGGTGTTGTTAGATCAAGATAGTATGCTAAAGGAAAAATTCGATAAGCTTTCTATGGGCAAAAAGCGTCATGTGATCCACTCTATCAAAAAAATCAAGGACATAGACAAGCAGGTGCATAATGCAATAGAGATGATTGAGACCCATTCCAAATAGT
>JBCDHA010000298.1:0-5349 GCA_038750705.1 Bacteroidota bacterium | reverse complement strand
GCTGGCACCGCTATGCTACCACTTTCTTTGGATTCTACATCAATTTCGGTGATCATGGAAGTCTGTAAATCGGATGCAGTTACTGTTAGCAAACCTTCGCTGATTTCGAACAAGAAATTTTCAAGAATAGGCACAACAGGGTTAGTCGTGATTACACCATTTATACTCGAAAGCTGCTTTAACAATGCCGATGATGAAACGATAAACTTCATTGATTTATGTTATATGAATTAGTGGTTTTAGATATTCCTCACACCCGTCGTGAAGGTCGGTAAAGTTAAAAATAAAATCATTCTCAGGAAATGGCCTTAATTAAAACTTGGAGCTTAAGAATCACCGATTTCACTGTTCAGAAAAATACTGTTTAGGACGCAGCACTTTACGTATCATATTGAAATCAAACAAAGCATAATCTGTCGAATCTATCTCGCCAATAATGGTGTCACTTCCTTCTTGCTCATTATAAATAGTGAGCGAATGTTTATTGCCCCCGACATCTGAGACTATGATGGAAGCCATGGGGCTATTGATATCAATTTTATAGTTGGCGAGTTCCTCCTCATGCAGGTAGTCATTAACATAAAGCAATGATACATTGTCCAAAAAATCCGTGAGCTTCGTAGAATCTGCGGTTTCAAGTTGCTTAATAGTGTAGTATCTTCTTTGATATACCACGTCAAACTGATCTTTTGGCCGCTCTGGGAAAATCATATTTACCTCCTGGAGATTGGCCCAATTCAAGTCAAATACTAACGGGTTTCTCCAACCTCCTTCATCGAGTTTAAAAATACCTACCAGATCTACTCTATACCCTGGTATCTCTACAACGTAACTCTCTTCCCCGTTATTGAAATAAGTAAGTCCATCCAGGCTGATGAGGTCAAAGCCTTTAACTACTCTACCCGTTGATAAAAATTTGACACTTATACCACCACTTTGGCTGGCACTATCAAGTGAAGCTGTTTTGCGCGAAGCTGCCTTTCTTCTGATTTTATTTTGCTTCAAAATAGCAAAGAGTACAGTAACCCTTTGTGGATCAGCTTTATACTTGTTGTTTAACGTCCATATCCCGTTTGCAAACCTAAGATCATTTTCATGGTCTGGTGTACTGATAACCACTTGGTCTATTTTGGATACATCTTCTAGAGCAAATAAATCTCTGGCTACATTAATTCTATTTCTGTCGCCGCCAGTTAACAATACTGTGGCGGTTACCAAAACAAGAACCAGCCAAACAACCAGAAGCCTTATATTTTTCTTGCGCTGAATCATTCTGCAGGGTATCCGGTATACTTCTTTTTTCTGAGGTAAAAACGAGCTAAGCCATACAGAACAACCAGTACGATAGGTGAAACTAAATTTATAATCTGCCATTGTAGCTTTTCCCTGGCAATCTGCACCTTATTAAGTGGTCTTATTTTTATTTCCTTATTTCGGGCAGTTATAATGCCCTCATCATCTAACATGTATGACAACGCGTTTAACATAAAATCTTCATTCGCAAATCGTGATTCCTGGGCAAATGGATAAAAGCCCAGCGGCTGAGGTATGCCGGATCTTGGGCTTATTTCGTTTCTAATGAAATCGCCGTCACTTATAACGAGTATCTTTCCATTGCCGGATTCCTTAAAATTGCTTTCATCCACACTCTCTGGCTTGAATCTGTTTTTAAATAAGGATTCGAATACGCCTTCCAGTAAATAAGCAACCGGAAGATTCCTTTGATTCAGCATCTCCGGGGTAAGATTTTTTCTAAGGTCCGGAATAGACACTTTTACCGGAGCACTTACTGATCGGGAGTAATCAGAAGTAAATAGGAGTGGTGTTTTTTTTACACCATCGGCCTTTACGGTATCGATCGTGCTCACAAACCTGCCAAGTACCGCATCCAGATTGTTTGTGATTGGGTGGTTAGAAAACCGATTTAGCACAGGATAAAACCACCATTTGAGTCCTTTAATTTGAGGTTGATCTCCAATATTTCCAACGTTAACAGGATATAATACGGCTGAGTTATCTTGTATCAAGTCATTATTGATGCGGATGCCGTAATTAAATAACTGATCGTCTAAATTGATATCGATGGGAAAAGCGAAGTTGTTTTCCCGAGAGGCGCTATCCATGTTGGCGCGAAGCTTATCCATTAAAAGTACAACCTTTCCATCATTCAATAAGTATTGGTCAAGATTGTATTTTTCAGATTCCGAGAACCTATCAGTCGGATTAGCAATTATAAGCGCGTCGAAAGAAAGTAAATCAGGTGAATTGAGCCTGACTTCATCTATTTCATAGCTTTCTATCAACGATAGATTAAAGCTCTCAACCTCAAGAGAGTCCATTTCACCGTGCCCTCGAAGTAGTCCAACCTTTTTACGCTCCAGGCTCGTAAGCTTTCTAATAGCTGAGGCGAGTTGATATTCAATCCCCTCGATTGACTGATTAAGCTTTTGCTCGGCAGTAGCGGCCTGATTCCCCTTTAAAAGCATTACTCCTTCTTCCACACCTCCATAAGAAACAATTGCACCGGGAAATATCAATTTTTCAATTCGCTGACCGTTATTCTCGTCTATGACATTTGTAGGCCGGATGCCTCTTGACATCAGACTCTGCATAAACTGGTTCTTGGCGCTTTCGCTCAAGGCCGCACTGGGATCGTTGAATGTATATTGGATATTATTACCTGAATAAATCCGAAACTCCTCTAAGGTTTCCCGTGTCGCATTTCTAAGCCGTTTGAATCCGGCGTTCAATTCGCCTTCCAAAAAAACTTCGATGTAAACCACATCGTCAAGGCTTCCCAGCAGTTCTTTACTGGCAGGTTTAATCGAGAAGCGCTTTTCTTCCGTGAGGTCAAATCTGTAAAACGCACGAGAGGCAAGAACGTTTATTAAAATAATTAGTGTGATGCCAATTAAAAAATTGAGGACGTCACCTAGTCTTTTGCTATCTAACGTTACCATCTTCTACTACCTAATATCATTTTAGTAAACAGTAACATTGCCATAATCACACTCACAAAATACAGTAGATCACGGGTATCAACCAGACCTTTGCTTAGTGCATTGTAATGGTATAAAATGCCCAGCTGCTCTAGCAATACAGCGCCAGGACCCCAAACGTTAATAGCCGCTAATGAGCTAAACCCTGAATAAAATATAAAACAGAGGAAAACCGCTATAATGAAGGATACAACCTGGTTTCTGGTAACCAGCGAACTTAGAATGCCAATAGATGTAAAAAGACCTCCGAGTAGAATCAAGCCGATATATGATCCTATAACCCCGGCAGTATCAATATTTCCCGCCGGATCGCCAAGTTGCCAAACTGACCAGAAATATACTACGGTAGGTAAAACAGCGAAAGCTACTAGTACCCAGCCCGATAAGTACTTACCTATTATTATCTGCCAGTCCGTTATTGGTTTGGTAAGGAGTAGTTCAATGGTGCCTGATCGGCGCTCCTCAGCAAACATGCGCATGGTAATGGCCGGAATAAGGAACATAAACACGTACGGCCCCAGGCTAAATAACGTTTCCATATCAGCATAGCCATATTCCAACACAGATGTATCAGGAAATACCCACATCAACAAGCCTATACCCGTTAAAAAAACACTAATTACAATGTAAGCAATCAATGAATTCAGAAAACCGTTAAGCTCTTTTATAAAAACCTGAAGCATTAATTTTGACTGGGTTTAGTCAATTCATGAAATACACTTTCCATAGACGCTTCCTCTTGTTGCATACCCACCAAAGTCAAGTCATTATCTGATGCATATTTAAAAATGGCTGGGCGCACATCTGAATTGGCATCTGCTTCTATTCTAAAAATGCCTTTACCCATGTCCTCTACTTTGTTGATGCCGTCAATGACAGACAGTCCTTCACGAGCCGGGGCATTTGAAAATTCAACCTTAATTATCACAGTTTTATTTTCTTCTAGTTTGAGGCTTTCTATCTGATCATTTGCCACCAGCTTTCCATTGTTGATTACTACCACACGATCGCAAAGCGCTTGCACTTCTTGCATGATATGGGAGCTGAACAGTACCGTTTTATCCTGCGATACCGACCGTATAAGATTCCTGATTTCAATAATCTGGTTTGGGTCCAGCCCTGTTGTAGGTTCATCAAGTATCAGCACTTTAGGGTCATGAATCAGCGCCTGAGCTAACCCCACCCTTTGCCTGTAACCTTTAGATAAAGCCTCCAGTTTTTTATTCTGTTCTTTGGTAAGCCCGCAAAGCCGGATCATTTCATCCAATCTTGCCGTTAAACCATTCCCTCTTAAACCATGTACTTTACCGGAAAATGTGAGGTACTCACGAACATACATATCCAGGTACAGCGGATTGTGTTCAGGCAGGTAGCCAATGAGTTTTTTAACTTCTTCGGGCCGCTCGGTTACATCCAATCCATTGATTTTTACTTTGCCTGAAGTGGGAGTCAAATAGCAAGTAGCTATCTTCATTGTCGTAGATTTACCAGCTCCATTGGGTCCTAAAAATCCAACGATTTCCCCTTCTTTTACTTCAAAAGAAACAGAATTAATGGCATTCTGAGTACCGTAAGATTTGACAAGATCCTTAATTACAATCGACATAGCTTTTAACGACGGACAAAGCTATTACAATGACGTAAACCAGGCAATGATTATTGCTAAACTGGGGAAAATAGCTTTAAAGTTAGGTGTGATCTGTTAGTATTGTTGGCAAAAAGATTGTTAGAGACTAACATTGAACCGAAAAACAACAAACCCTGTTTTTAGTCAACTGAATTTGTTATGACCAGAGTCTTTTTATTTCTGATTTTCTGCGGCTACAGCCTTACTTCACTTAGCCAAGGTTATGAGCTTAAGTTTAAGGTGGACGGACTCGCTGACACCACCTTTCTCCTTGGAAACTTCTTCGGTGAAAGTACTTATGTAAAAGATACGGCTAAAGCCAATTCTAAGGGTGAATTCATATTCAGAGGCAATGAAACGCTCGAGGCGGGGATGTACTTTCTTGTACTCAATAAAATGCGTTTATTCGATTTTGTTATCGGCAAAGATCAGCAGTTCACCATAAGTACGACCCACCCCGATTATATTCCAAAGATGATTGTCTCCGGTGATGTTGATAATGAATTATTCTTAAAGGACATGCTTTTCAACGCTGACAGGAATGAGGAGGCAAGGCCGTTTGTTCAAATAGCACAAGACAGTCTGGCTTCTGAAGAGGCCAAAAGAGAAGCTCGCTCCGAGTTGGATAAAATTAGCGCCAAGGTAGATAAACACATCAGTGAAGTTTTGAACAGTCATCCTGAGAGCGTGCTGGCGACTATAATGAAAGCCAACCGACGACTG
>JBCDHA010000297.1:0-5354 GCA_038750705.1 Bacteroidota bacterium | reverse complement strand
GAGGGGCCTGAAATTTCCGAGGAAGTTATCAGCAGCGTACTTCAGCAAATCCCATCTCCCTTAGAGATTTCCGTTTTGCTCAAAGAATCAGGCACTAAATATGACAAGCAGTTACTGAACAGTCCGGATAATATTTCCAAATACAACAGCAACTACCATAAAGCCCTTAACCTGGGCATTTATGGAACAGACCTAGGGTATACAAACATTTATGAGCAAAATCAAGACGGTCTGGATTACATGGGTTCCATAAAAGACCTGGCCGATGGTTTAAGTATAGGACAATTCTTTGATATAGAGACCATAGGAAGGTTGGCCACAAATAGTAAAAACCTTGACTCATTGCTGTTAATAACTACTCAAAATTTTAATAGTATTAACCAATATTTACAAGAGCAAGGCAGAGCGAACCTGAGTGTTCTGCTTCTGGCCGGAGGTTGGTTAGAGGCTATGCATATCACCTGTGAGGTAGCCGCTTCAGACCCAAGCAATAAGGAATTGCAAGAAACTATTGGGTCTCAGAAAATCATTCTGGAGAATATTGTGCTTCTCTTGTCATTCTATCAGCAGGTAGATCAAAATATGGCATCACTTTTGACAGACATGCAAGCGTTACAAACAGAATACGAGAATATAGAGATAGTTACCACGTATGAAGAATCTACGTTTGAGATCGTGGACGGAGTAATGGTAATAAAAGACAATAGTTCAAGTGAGATAAAAATTACGGATCAAAATATTGAGAATATAAAGAATTTGATCGGATCCGTTAGAAACAAAATAATTAGCTAGAAGAAAATATGCACAAGATGAAAAAAGCAATTTATCCGTTGGTAGTGATTGGAATGTTGATGGCTTTTAGTTTTCAGGCAAACGCACAATGTGATTCAGAACCATATACCTCTGGCTGTATTCCAAAACTAGCTTCCGGATTCAATTTCCTGAAAAGCTATAAAATAGATGGTCAGGGTGGCACTAAAACAAAAGTCGAATATTCGTATGTATTCACAAAAGGCACTCAATACATGATAAACGTGTGTGCTACCGGAGAGAGCACGGACGGCATTGTTGTCAGCCTATTCGATAGCAATAGAAACAAAGTGGTGAGCAGCAAGGTAAATGATCAATACATTTCGGCCATAGCCTATCCTTGCAATACTACAGGCATCTACTACATTCAATACACGTTTGATGAAAGTACGCAATTCTGCGGTGGCAGTGCCTTAGGTTTCAAGCGATAAAGGGTGTATTTCACTCATTGAAAAAGGAGGTTTAAATTTGAAAAGCCTGCTTTTTATTTTCCCAAAATGAAACGAGAAAGTCTCAAATTTGAATTTGAAGCACGCTATTTTCAGGAGGGTAACCTTACTACAAACACGAAAAATTTGTTTTTCGTCCTTCACGGACATGGGCAACAGGGCAAGTACTTTATAAAGAAATTCAGCCCATTATTTAGCGCCAGTAGTTGTGTGATAGCTCCTGAAGGTTTATCCAGGTATTATCTTGAAGGGTTTAGCGGTAGAGTAGGTGCAACCTGGATGACAACAGAGGATAGGCTTATGGACATCAAAAACTATCTGGCTTATCTCAATAGTCTTTTCGAGAAAATCAAAAATAATATTGGATCAAAAACCAAAATACACATTCTAGGTTTTTCTCAAGGTGCAGCCACCGCTTCACGATGGGCAGCAAGCGAAAAAATGTATTTTGACCAACTCATTTTATGGGCAGGCATCTTCCCTCCTGATATGGACTTTAAATTTGCATCCAGAAAATTTGCAGCTAAACCTATTACTTATGTGTACGGCGCAAAAGACCCTTTTCTTAATGAAGAAAGGTTGAAAGAAATGAAGGCATTATCTGATAAATTAAATGTAGTCCCAAAGATTATTAAGTTCAGAGGAGGACATGACATAGACCCGGAGGCCCTTACTACCCTAAATCTTTCTTTACAATAGACGCATTAGCCTGAGCCGTTGGCAATACCGTAAGGTCACTGATATTTACATGCCCTGGCCTTGTAACTGTAAATAAGATAATTTCAGCGATATCTTCCGCTTTCAAAGGGCTAAATCCCTTGTAGACCGACGATGCCCTTTCATCGTCGCCCTTGAAGCGTACCTGAGAAAACTCCGTTTCCACAAGACCCGGATTAATTGCTGATACCTTAATGCCATATTGATTAAGGTCCATTCTCATACCATTGTTTATCGCATCAACTGCATGTTTTGAAGCGCAATAGACATTCCCATTAGGATATACTTCCTTTCCTGCAATAGATCCGACGTTAACGATATGCCCTGATTTTCTCTCTACCATGCCGGGTAGTATAGCCTTTGACACATAAAGTAACCCTTTGACGTTAATATCGATCATCGCATCCCAATCATCCAGGCTTCCGGCCTCAATTGGAGCCAGTCCATGCGCATTGCCAGCATTGTTTATCAGTATATTAATATCTTTCCAATCTTCGGATAAGCTCCCCAGTTCAAAAGCTACTTTTTCCTTGTCTCTAACATCAAAGGTCAGCGGCAGAACGGAACTACCAAATTCTTCAAATTCCTGAATCAACCTTTCAGACCTGCGGCCGCAAACAATTACTCTAAAACCATTCTTCAGAAGTATTTGAGCGGTAGCCAGCCCTATGCCTGAAGTGGCTCCTGTTACAAGCGCAATGTTAGTCATTATTGAAAAAGTAAATAGAGTGTGACGGTATTTGTGTTCAACCTGTCAATGCCAGCGCTTAATTCGTTGACATCTGATCCAAGCATATTGGCCAGCCCTTTAGAAAACCTGATCTCAGGAGAGAATTTAAAAAGTGGGTAGTAAATATCAAGGCCGAAGCCTAATTCTGCTGAAAAATTAAACTCGTTTATAGGTAAGTTATCATCACCTACGGCTTCTAAATCATTTTTGCCTGAAGCCTCAAACCCCGGCTTCACTCCTCCTACAAAGTACATTCTGTTATTGCCTCTTCGCTCCGACTTGTATTTGAATATGACGGGAAATTCAACCACGGTGGTCTCAACCAGTTCTTTTTTTGTAGGCGTATCATCCAAAAAGCGATACTCTAATTCATGTTCATAGAAAGCCACTTTAGGCAAAATACGAAAATCAAGGAAATCGGCTAGTTTAAGATTAACAATAAAACCTAGTGAAAACCCCGGCGACCAGCTCGGGCTTATCGAATAGATATTATCCAAATCACGCGATGTGAATTGATCAGAGTACTTCAACTGATAAGTAGTAGTATGCAGCCCTATTAAAAAACCGTAGCTAAGAAAGCGGTTATCATAATTTGGATTGTTCATCCCAACCTGACGCTGAGCTAAACAAGTGAATAAAGGAAGGACAGCGACAAATATGGTAAGAGCTATTTTACTCCTACATAAATTGAACTTACCCCAAAAGTGAGTGGTGTACATGTGGTATTTTTAAATCCTACTCGCTCAAGTACCTTTAAGAAATCAGTCCCATCGGGAAATACCTGCACAGACTCCGGAAGATAGGTATAAGCAGATTGATCTTTTGATACTAGTCTACCAATTTTAGGTAAAATCGCTTTAAAGTAAAAATTATAAATATTCTTAAACGGAAACTTCGAAGGTCTTGAAAATTCAACAATCACGGTCTTCCCCCCTGGCTTTAAGACTCTATACATATCAGCCAGGCCCTTTTCCAAATGAGCGAAGTTTCTTACTCCAAAGGAAACGATGACAGCGTCAAATTTATTATCCTCAAAAAGCAGCTTTTCAGAATCTCCAAGCTCTAACTGTATGATATGATCCAAACCCTTTTTTTTGAGTTTTTCACGTCCTACCGAAAGCATACCCTCCGAAATATCGACACCCGTCACTTTCTCCGGCTTCAGGGAGAGGGATTCAATGGCAAAATCAGCGGTACCGGTGGCAATATCCAGAATGTGCTTGGGGTTGTCCTTTTTTAGTAGTTTAATGGCCTTTTTACGCCACCTGATGTCAATACCTAAACTTAGAAAATGATTGAGAAAATCATATTTCTTGCTGATGTTATCAAACATTTCAGCAACCTGTTCCTTTTTATTTGCCTGTTTCTCTTTGTACGGTAGTACCTCCATGCGTCACTTTTAGTATTTAAACCACCAAACCCGCTAAGAGTTTTAAAGCCGCAAAGATGGATTTAAGAAACAGGTAATCCTAAAAAGTAACAATGAAATAAGCTTATTTACCTATGACCTTGAACTCTACCCTCCTATTTAGCTCACGGCCATCACGCTCATCATCGTTACTGGCCAGTGGCCTTTCCTCTCCATAGCCAACGGAAGTAATTCTTCGCGCATCTATGCCTTTATTGACCAGGTAGTTTTTAACAGCGTTAGCTCGTCGTTGTGAGAGGTCTTTATTATAAGTTTTACCCCCAATATTATCCGTGTGGCCTGATATTTCAATTTGAACTCCAGCGCTCTGTGCCATCATAGCTTCCAGCTTATTAAGCTCAGTATAGGACTCATCCTTAAATGAGGCCTTATCAAAGTCAAAATAGATATTCCGAAGCACTTTTCTGGCGCCCACTTGCAACCGCTGTAAAGCCACCTTCCTGGCTATACTCTGCGGTGAAGATGTAGCAGCTGGAATAGTAATATCCAGGGTTTGAAACAGATAACCCGATTTCTCAACAGATAAATTATATGCTGTCCTCTCCGGAGCAGTTACGGTAAACGAGTATATGCCGGTACCTTGATTTGATTTTCCAGCCATTCGTCCGTCAGATTTTCCCGTCAAGCTTATTTTGGCATCTACATTATCACCTTTATTGTCTACCACAGTCACTGTTAGCGTTACCGGTTGTAGGTTGTTAGTTATATCCACTTCTACCTTCTCAGGGTCAGTGGTATCGGGTGTTTCAGGCTCTGTCTCTTCTTTTTCCACCCCCTTCGTTGCTAGAGTTTCACCTACTTCATCATCTTGTAAGATAGTAACCTGGTAGATATCTGTAAAGCCCTGACCATCCTCACGAACTGAAGCATAGTAACCTCTCTTACCATCTTTTGTACTTACAAAATAAACATCATCATCCGGTGTGTTTATTGGGAAACCTACATTCTCCGGTTCTATCCATTTACTTTCAGCGCTGTCATATTCAGACCTGAAAATATCGTAGCCACCCATACCTTTTCTTCCCTGACTACTAAAATATAGGGTCTTACCATCGTAATCTATAAAGGGACCGTCATCATCAAACTCTGTATTGATGATTGGTCCCAGGTTTCTGGAGCGGGTCCATTCGCCATTTTCATCCTTGATACTGTAATAGATATCAATTCCGCCCTGACCGCCGGGCCTGTCAGAAGCGAAAAACAATATGCTCCCATCCGG
>JBCDHA010000296.1:0-5408 GCA_038750705.1 Bacteroidota bacterium | reverse complement strand
CGTTTGACCAGCGAATTTAGAGACCTGACACCTGGTGAGCAGAAGTTATGTGCTTTTTTGAGACTTAAGATGGATACTAAAGAAATCTCGAATTTAATGAGCATCTCCTTACGGGGTGTGGAAGTAGCACGCTATCGGTTACGCAAAAAGCTAGGCCTGGAAAACTACCAAAACCTATCCAAGTTTATTTTGGAGTATTAGATATACAGTTTACCCGGTTTATTGGAAATCGTAAGAAGCGCCAGAATTTAAGAGTAAAATGGGTTATAATACAAAAGTCTCATTGCATGCAATGAGACTTTTCAGGGTGAAAGATGGGACTCGAACCCACGACCTCCTGAACCACAATCAGGCGTTCTAACCAACTGAACTACAATCACCGTATTAAATTAGTTTGCAAATTTAGAGACATGAAGCTAAATAACAAACAGTTCTAGCTGGATAATATTTAGTCCCTACTGATGGCCGGCCCGGCAATTCGTCTATCAGGCCAGCAACCGCGATCAACTTGATTGATTATTTATTAACTAGTTGTCGGCTCCTATGTTAGTTGCGCTCGAATAGTAAACGATGACCTAAGACGCTATCATCAATCGCCCCCTCATTGTACGCTAAGTGCCCTGAAACAATGGTTTGTTCCACACTCGATTTGAACTCATGACCTGTAAAAGGCGACCAGCCACATTTTGCACGTACGTTATCTTTATTCACCGTCCAGGGTGACTCAAGGTCGACAATCGCAAGATCTGCAAAGTAGCCTTCCCTTATAAAACCTCTTTCTTTTATCTCAAAGAGTGTCGCCACATTGTGGCTCATCTTTTCAGCAATCTTCTCCAGGCTTATTTTCCCCTGATGATAAAAGTCCAACATAGCTACTAAACTATGCTGTATCAAAGGTCCGCCAGAGGGAGCTTTAAAATAGGTATTGGACTTTTCTTCCAACGTATGCGGAGCATGATCAGTCGCTATTACGTCTATAGTACCATTTAGCATAGCATTAAAAACTGCTTCGCGATCTGCACTTGTTTTAACTGCTGGGTTCCATTTGATCAAGGTACCTTTTTCAGCATAGTCCTTGTTATCGAACCACATATGATGTATGCAGGCTTCAGCGGTTATTTTCTTTTGTGAAAGCGGAATTTTGTTGTTAAACAGCTCCAGTTCTTTAGCCGTGGAAATATGCAAAATATGCAGTCGGGCATTATGCTTTGTGGCTAATGAGGCAGCCAGCGAAGAGGAGAGGTAACAAGCTTCCTCACTTCTGATTAGCGGGTGGCAATGAATAGGTACCTCTTCTCCATATTTCGATTTGTATAGTGCAGTGTTTTTTCGAATGGTGGCCTCATCTTCACAATGTGTAGCAATTATCATCGGCACTTTCGAAAAAAGCCCTTCCAGGGTCTTTTCGTTATCTACCAGCATATTTCCTGTGGAGGAGCCCATAAACACTTTTATTCCACAAACGTCTTTGGGATTGGTTTTCAGCACTTCTTCAAGATTGTCATTAGAGGCGCCCATAAAAAAAGAATAATTGGCCAGCGATGACCGGGCTCCTATATCATACTTATCGGCCAGCAGCTCTTGAGTAAGTGCGTTTGGCACTGTATTCGGCATTTCCATGAAACTTGTTACTCCACCTGCTACCGCTGCCCTGGATTCTGTGAAAATATCTGCTTTATGGGTAAGGCCCGGTTCTCTGAAATGCACCTGGTCATCAATTACACCCGGAAAAACGTATTTGTCGCTGGCATCTATAACGTTATCCACACCTTCGGCGCTGATCTGGCTACCTATTTTTTCAACCCTTTCATCTTTGATCAAAATATCATTCTGCGAAATAGCACTTTCATTTACTACTTGTGCATTGGTAATTAGCAATGAACCCATAACCTCACTTGTTTTTTGCGCAAATTACAGCATAATTACGGGGCATAAAACAGAATCATTTGCTCATGGCAAGCGACATCAAAAGTTTTGAAGATTTTAAGTTGAATAGACAATTGCTTAATGCTATTGATGATATGGGTTATAGCGATCCCACCCCGATCCAGGTAAAAGCGATTCCATTGGCATTGGCAGGTCATGATGTAATGGGTATAGCCCAAACGGGTACGGGTAAGACTGTGGCCTTTGTTCTACCCATTCTGATGAAAATCAAATACGCTCAGGGAAATGATCCTCGAGCCCTTATTTTGGCCCCTACGCGGGAACTAGCCTTGCAGATTGAAGAAAATCTAAATATACTCTCCAGCTACACGGACCTTAGAATAGTAGCCTTGTACGGGGGGATAGGCCCAAAAACTCAGGTTGAACAGATAGCGCTGGGTGTAGACGTTATAGTAGCTACACCCGGGCGGCTTATGGACATTTACCTACGAGGTGAGTTGGTAATGAAGCAAGTGAAGACCCTGGTGCTGGATGAGGCCGATAAAATGATGGATATGGGTTTTATGCCGCAGATCAGAAAAATACTTGAGGTGATACCGGTAAAAAGGCAGAACCTACTTTTTTCAGCTACCATGCCGCCTAAAGTAGTAAGTCTTTCTGAAGAATTCCTGGAGTTTCCTGAAGTGGTTGAGGTGGCGCCCCAGGCTACCACTGTTGATACTATAGAACAGCAACTTTACGAAGTACCCAATCTCAAGTCAAAGATCAACCTGCTTGAGCACCTGCTTTCCGGAGAAGAGTTTTCACGTATTCTCATTTTCACGCGAACAAAGGCCAATGCCGATAATGTATTTAAATTCCTGGATAGAAAAGGGCTGGGGCCGGTACGTGTTATCCATTCCAACAAAGGACAGAACGCGCGCATCAATGCCATTAATCAGTTTAAGGAAGGCGAATTGCGTATTTTGGTATCTACAGACGTTTCTGCAAGAGGTATCGATGTTTCCGATGTGAGCCATGTCATTAACTTTGATGTGCCTGTTATTTATGAAGATTATGTGCATCGTATTGGTAGAACGGGCCGGGCAAAAAAGGAAGGAGTGGCCATAACGTTTGCCAATAAAGCCGAGATGCTTCACGTTGGTAAAATTGAAGAAATCATCAAAGAGTCGGTGCCAAAACTGAAAATACCGGCTGCCGTGGCTATAAGTAAAACGGATAAAGCAGAGCAGATTGAGATCGAGCGGCAGATTGATCTATTTAAGAGAAGAGAAAATCCGGATTTCAAGGGAGCTTTTCACGAAAAAAAGAGAACTCCTCAGGCTAAAAAGGATAAAAGAAGGCGGCGTTGATACCTATGAAAAGACATTGATCTGCCGATTTTTATGTTTTTGAACCTCATTTATTTCTTGAGGGATGTTAATGAAAAATGATGTGCCCACCTTAGGCTCTGAAGATACTTCTACTGATCCACTCAATTTCTTGACAGTTTCCAATAAAATAAAAAGGCCTAATCCTGAACCACTGGATGATTCAGAAGCCCGGAAAAACATATTGAAGATTTTTTTAAGGTGAGTATCCTCTATGCCAATACCATTATCAGAAAATATAATGTTAATGGAAGAGTGAGTTACATCTACCCGAATGCTGACCCAACATTTCTTTTTGTTGAAGTCAGCATACCTTATGGCATTACTAATTAAATTGTTAAAAATTATCTTCAGCCTGCCCAAATCAGAATGGATGATTTCGTTGCCTCTTACATCAATTTTTCTTTCTATTCGACCGACTTCAGACATATATTGATGGTCCTTAAAAACGTCCAGGATCAAATCATTTATGTTTAAGTCTTCCTTGTTGATTTCTAACTTTTTATTTTTTGAATAGGCGACAACGTCTTTAATGAAGTTGTCCATTTTTTGAATACTTCCTTTCATAAGACCCAGGTAATTGTTGTGATCTGAATTTTGTTCCAATTCTGATAAATGCACAAGGCCGAGTAAAGAAGCAAGGGGTGACCTTAAGTCATGAGCGGTACTATAAATAAAACTGTCTAGTTGATTATTTACCTTTTTTAATTCGTTGTTTTGTTGCTCCAGTGCCGATGATTTGTCCTTAATTTCCTTCATTTGAACCTTAGCTTTTTTCATTAATTCGGTAAAAGAAGTGGACAAATGTTCTATTTCACTATCAGGATTTTTCAAGGTAACATTGATTAGTCCTTTCAGGTCATTTTTGTTGGCGAGTCTCATGGCGTCATCCAATTTTTTAATTGGCCGTGAAAGTTTTTTGCTTATGAAATTGCTCCATAGAATGGTGAGTACTGTTATTATAATCAGCGCTGAAGAGAAAAGGAAAATAATCCGATTCGAAACATTGGCAAAGTTATGCTCGGCATGACTTGATAGCTTAACAAACTGGCGGTCTAACGTCATTGTCAAATTATTTAGTTCATTCCTAAGGCCTTCATTGCTATTTAGTCCAATTTGGGATTGAACAGAAACAAGAGCATTGAACGTATTTACATAGGACTGAATTACCGTAATCGCCGAATCATAAGTAGTTCTGCTTTCGGGTAGCGAGTTGAGCATTTGCTGAGCCTGTCGGTTAAGTAGTTTTATATAATTTGAGTCGTTTCTAAGGAAAAAATCCTTTTCATGTCTCCTAAGTGATAGGACATCACTTAAGCTAAAACCTAACTCCGAATTTTCCAGTTTGTGGGCATAGACTCTCATTTTTCCTTCCATTCCGTAGTCCTTGAAGCCACGTATGTATATAAGCTCTGTTAGTTTTTGAAACCTTTTATTATACCTTTTTAAGGTACTGTCTATTTCAGAAAGTTCTTTTTGTAGCGTCGAAATACCTCTCTCAGTTTGGAAATTAAGCAGACTCTTTTGTATCTGGGCCCAAAGTTTTTCGCGTTTGTTTAAAATGGCACTTTCTTTACTCGTGAAGTAGAGCTTATCGATAGCTCCAATATCAAAAAAGTCATTGTCGGCTTTTATAAGGTGAAGTGAGGTGGTCTGGAGACTGTTTAGCTGTTCGCCTAATGTCCTGATAGAATTGATCCTGTTCAGATAAATCAAGCTTATTACACCTAAAATAAGTACTCCTAAAATGACTGATAAAAAGCCAATCAGAATCCTGTTCTTAATGGAATTGATCTTAAATCTCATGAGCAATGAAGTGGAATACTAACAATCGCTGGAGATTCCATCCTCCCATTTAATGTTAATCTTAGATTAAACTTTTGTTAATAACAAAGCTAAATTTAAGGCCAAAGGTATCTTAAGTCCTGTCTTTCAGATAGATAGATAAGTATCAACCTGAATTAACATTAACCTCCTTTACAAAAGTATATTATTGGCCATGTGTAGTGTTTTAATAGCTGGTTTTGCTATCCGGCTATACCTTCGAAGGTTACTAATGTGCTGATTACCAAATATATTCGTACAATTTCCATATCTTGCTTTAATTAATTGACTGTTTTGAAATCGCGTATTTTAATACTGTTCATTCTT
>JBCDHA010000295.1:0-5409 GCA_038750705.1 Bacteroidota bacterium | reverse complement strand
TGAGAGAACTACCCATTACTTCCTCACAGGCTTCTATGATATCATCGTAGCGGTAGCCTGTTTGTGTCTTACCAAATCGATCCCACAAAATACGCATAACATCATCCAGGGATCGCTCATGATTTGAAGCAAGTCTTATCTTTAAATCCAATAGCAGGGCAATGACAGCGCCTTCAACATAAATGGAACTTTTCTTGTGCGGCGCGCTCGGTTGATAGCCATCAAACCAGAGATCAATGGATGAATCGTAAACAGAATTATTCAATCTTCCGTGATTTAGAAAGTGGCGAGTAAATAGCTTTTCAAGTTCATGAAGGTATTCTTCCATACTAAAAACTCCGCTTCGCTTTAGAAAGAGATCGCCATAGTAGGTAGTAAACCCCTCGGCTACAAAACCGGTAGGAAAAACGGGTGGTTGAGCAAAATTATAGGGCATTATCTGCTTAGGACGAATCTTCAGAATATTCCAGGTATGGAAAAGTTCATGCGAACTCACACCAAGTAATTCGTTATAAAGTGGTTTCTTTTCCACTTCTTCTGAAGGCCCTAAAGTAATAACCGTGGAGGCTCCGTGCTCAACACCGTGGTAGTGCTTATAGGCTAAAATATGAAACAAAAAATGATACTCCGACACCGGGAAATCACCCATTACTTTGATCTGAAGCTCGGTAAACTGCTCAAACTGATGTATGAGTGTTTCCATTTCAAGATCATGCACACCCTGGATCCAAATGTGGAATTTATAGCCATCTATATTATAGGTATGATGATCCAATGAGCTACTGGCAATCATGGGGCTATCAACCAATTCATAATAAGACTTAGCCGTTAGATGATGGCCCTGCCGTGATAGGCTACAAGCGATAGAATAGTCGTCAGGAAGATCCAGCATAACCTCATGAGGTTCTTCCATTCTATCCTCCAAATACAAAAGGCAATTAATGAAATTGATATACACCATATGTTCATCCAGAAACGAATTTCCGGCATCCATTTCATGAGCGTAGTAGCTGTATTGAATAGATACTTCATTTACTCCATTACATTCAATTTGCCAGTGGCTAGGCTTTAGTTTCTGAATAGCTAATTCATGCCCCGTTTCAGATTTAGCGCTTATCTTTTGAATGTTCTTGGCGTAATTGGCGGCTTCATATCGACCAGGGCGCCAAATGGGAAGTTTTAACTCAAGTGTAGACAATTGTTGGGTATCAATAGTAAGTCTGATATCCAAATATCTTTGGAGTGGATTGTCGTACGTAATAAAATATTTCATCAACTTCGAGTAAAAATAAATCTCTGACTTGTAATTAATAAAAAGCTATTTATCTTTGCAGGCCATTTGTTAATCTGGTAATAAACCTTGATTGCAAGGTTAAATAAATAAGATCATGAAGAGAACATTTCAACCTTCACAGCGCAAAAGAAAAAATAAGCACGGTTTCAAGGCTAGAATGGAATCTGTTTCAGGCAGAGCAGTACTAGCTAGAAGACGCGCTAAAGGCAGAAAGAAGCTTACGGTTTCTGACGAAAAAACTCATAAGTAATTTGTGAGATGTCTTGGTATAAGACCAAGGCGAAAGGGGGTTTTTTGAATGGCGTACCTTTGAAGAATGTCATGAAGAACACCTTTAAAAAAGCTGAGCGACTAAGTAGAAGAAAGCATATACAGGAACTCTTTAATAAGGGTTCCTCTTTTTATTTGTACCCATTCAAAACTCTTTTTTTACCTTCGGGTGAACTCGACCCTAAACCCGAGTTCCACCAAATATTGATTTCTGTTCCTAAACGAAATTTTAAAAGAGCTGTGGACAGAAACCTGTTGAAAAGAAGAATAAGAGAAGCCTATCGTTTAAATAAGAGCATTATTGAAGATACTGAAAAGTTGTTGATTGCTTATATTTATACTTCAAAGGAAATCCTGGCCTATGCCGAGATTGAAAAAAAACTCGTTGCAGGGTTAGTCAAATTGTCGCACAAGGGCTCAAGTAATGATTAGAAAGAGAAAACTAATAGTTATTGTATTCGTCTCACTGGCAAGTGCAGCAGCACTTTCGTTTACAGCTCCTGCCGAGCGGTACTTCGAAATCGCCAAAAACCTGGACATTTTCGCCACACTTTTTAAAGAAGTTAATGCGTATTATGTGGATGAGATTGAGCCTGATCGTTTAATAAGGACGGGTATTGATGCTATGTTGGGTTCGCTTGATCCTTACACCAATTACATTCCTGAAGATGAGATTGAATCCTTTCGTACGTTAACCACAGGTCAGTATGCGGGCATTGGAGCCTTAATAGGCAACTTAAATGGTAAGGTGGTTATTACTATGCCCTATGAGAAGTTTGCAGCCAATCGTGCAGGATTAAAAATTGGAGATGAGCTCATTTCTGTAAACGACATTAATGTTCAGGGGAAATCGGTTCCGGAAATAAGCGCGTTACTAAAAGGACAGGCTAGAACCAAAGTAAAAGTACAAATCAAGCGTTTCTCTGCGCCTGAGCCATTGACATTTGAGTTCACCAGGGAAAAGATAAGTCTGAGTAATGTGCCTTACTTTGGTATGGTAGATGAAGGAATCGGCTATATTAAATTAGAGGATTTTACTCCTGGGGCGGGTAAAGAAGTGGCATCCGCTTTAAAAGAGCTTAAATCCGGAGGAGCAAAAAGTATAATCCTTGATCTGCGAAGCAATCCGGGAGGACTCTTAAGTGAGGCGGTTAACGTTTCAAATGTTTTTATACCCAAAAATAAAGAAGTGGTTTCCACCAAGGGGAAAGTAATTGAATGGAATAAAACGTATAAGACATTGAATAATCCGGTTGACACTCAGATTCCTCTTGTCGTTTTGATCAACGGAGGGAGCGCCTCGGCTTCTGAGATTGTTTCCGGAGTAGTTCAAGACTATGATCGCGGTCTTTTGGTGGGCTCGAAGACATTTGGCAAAGGTTTAGTACAAACCACACGACCTTTAACCTATAACTCCCAGCTCAAAGTAACAACAGCCAAGTATTACATTCCAAGTGGCCGATGCATACAGGCCTTGGACTATGCACATAGAAATGAAGATGGCTCGGTTGATAAATTCGCGGATTCTTTAAAATCTGAATTTAAGACTAAAAAAGGACGTTTGGTGTATGATGGTGCAGGTCTCGATCCTGACTTATCAGTAACGCGAGCATTTCTATCCCCGATAACGGTTAGTTTGGTTTCCAAAGGCTTAGTATTCAACTATGCCACGGAGTTTTACTATCAGAATAAGGAGCGCATAACTTCCTCATCCTTCGAGTTAACGGAATCTGATTTTAATGATTTCAAAAGTTGGTTGAGAGATAAAGAGTATGACTACACGACATCCGTTGAGCGCACTCTTGAAACTTTAGAGAAGTCCGCCAAGGAAGAAAAATACTATGATGACATCAGCGAGGAACTAAAAAAATTGAAAGCTCAGGTTTTGCATAATAAGGAGTCCGATTTGGAGACGTTCAAAACGGAGATCAAGCAAATACTAAGAGAAGAAATTATTTCACGAGAGTTTCTCGCGAAAGGAAGTATACAGGCCTCATTCGAGTCTGATCTAACTATAAAGACTTCAGTAAAGTTGCTCAAGGACAAGAGTAGGTACAGCCAATACCTGGCTCGCCAATAACATGGCACTAATTTTAAGCATTGAAACCTCGACCACTGTTTGCTCAGTGGCAATACATGATGATGGTAAAATCAAAGCTTCCAATACCTATTATATAGACAAGTCCCACTCCACAGTTTTGATTCCTACCATAGATACGCTGATCACAAGATCCGGCTACGATAAATCAGATCTTTCAGCAGTTGCATTATCGATGGGTCCGGGGTCATATACAGGTCTGAGAATAGGCACATCCACGGCGAAAGGTCTGTGTTTCGCATTAGACGTCCCGCTCATCGCGGTAGGAACTTTGGATGGACTGGCCAGGAAAGTAGCTCTGTTTCTTGATACAGATGTGAGACTATGTCCAATGTTGGATGCTCGAAGAATGGAGGTATATACCTGTATATTGGATAATGACCTTAATGTAGTAAAAGATGTTCACCCTGCCATTATTGATGATACTAGTTTTAAAAAGGAGCTGGATGGAGGCAAAGTCGCTTTTTTTGGTAATGGAGCTAATAAGTGTAGGGAAGTGATCACGCACAGGAATGCCATATTTATTGAAGATGTAGAACCTTCTGCAGAAGAAATAGGTTATCTGGCATATACTAAATTTCAAGAATCCGCTTTTGAGGATTTGGCCTACTTTGAACCCTTTTATTTAAAGGAATTCAGGGCAACAGTACCCAAAGCACGAATTTAGAATTATGGAAATTGTAAATAAGGTAGCCTTAAGCCCTTTGGTTACCATTGATTTGGAAGAATATTACCATCATGGGGAAAGGATGGTTTTTGATATTAAAGATTGGCTATTCCAGGAGATGATCCTGAAGGAGAGGGACTTTCGTGCTTACATAAGGGAACATGACTGGTCCCAGTACCGAGGTAAAAATGTAGCCTTGACGTGTTCGGTTGACGTTATTATCCCTGCTTGGGCTTACATGTTGATTGCGTCCCGGTTGAATGAAGCGAATAAAGTAGTGCTGGGTAATTTACAGCAGTTAGAACTATCTCTTTTCGAGGAAGCTTTGAATAAGATAGATCTTAATGAGCTTAAGGGTTCGAAGGTGGTAGTTAAGGGCTGCGGAGAACTGCCCGTACCGGATGCCGCCTACGTTCAAATTACACAGTTATTAACCCCTGTAGTAAGCAGCCTAATGTACGGTGAGCCGTGCAGCACAGTACCCGTTTATAAAGTGCCAAGAAAAAGATAATTTTTTCTTGTTCTACTTCTTGTGAATAGTTAATGTCTTTGTATCTTCGCGTCCCCTTAGGGCATAAGGCGGGGGATGTACGAGGTATTGATTGGGGGTGTTTGGAAAAAATAAATTCATTTTTTTTCGACTAAGTATTGCAGAGTGATTTAGGAATTTTATCTTTGCACTCGCTTTTCCCGGAAGGGGTTAAGAGATAAGGAAAAAAGAAAGGCAAACGGCCGAGTATTTAGGATAGTGAAAGAAGGAAAAGCTGATAGGAAGCTGGACTTCAAAAAAGGTTTAAAAGCAGTGATAAGCGCTCTCGTTGAGAGACAGCTTACGGCTAATAGCTTGAGGCTTGTAGCTTAAAGCATACAGCCTGAGGCTTGCAGCGAACAGCATGCAGCTTTATCAACCTTACAATTCTTTAAGTAGTGAGTCTGTGTACTATGTACTTAATACTCATTACTAAAAAGAGAAAGTTCTTTGAATGGATGTATAATTGATAGCGGACCGGAGAGTACTTTATTTAAATGAAGTATTCTCAGTCAATAGTGCTAAGTGAGTAAATAGTCTTTGTACTTTCT
>JBCDHA010000294.1:0-5417 GCA_038750705.1 Bacteroidota bacterium | reverse complement strand
TCACCTTTCAACATTTTGCCCAGGTACACGATCTGACCTACGTGTGAGGCATAATGTGCCAACTGGCGGTTGATCGCTTCAACTACCGTATGGCCTTGGTTTCGGATATAAACTACAGTATCAAAGTTTTCTTCATTGATCGATTCAAGCGCTTGGAACAAGCAGGTCCAGCCCTCTTCCCATCTTTGAAAGAGTTCATATTTCGTCCTGATGACATCTTCAAACTCCTGATCCCGGCTACGCCACTCTTTTTCGCCATCGGTGGTAAGGAAATCCGTCCAGCGGGATTTCATGTTGCCTGCAATATGATTGACAATAATGGCTATCGAATTGCTGGCTTCATTGTATTGCCAAAAGAGCTGTTCCTCTTTCAGCTGTTCAAACGTGCGATCACCGAGAAGCTTGTAATACTTAAATTGTTTGAGGATGCTTTGAAGGTAGTTTTGAGAAAAATCTTTCATCTCAATTTAGATAAGATCAACATTAATTCTCATTTTGATACATTTTTAACTAGTTCAAAGGTGTCATTACGGCAATTTTTGAGTTTCTGAAGTCTTTTACGTTCCCCGGAATTATCGCTTCTATTCCTTTGACGGTCAAAGCGGTCGAATACTGAATAGAATCTTTAAAATCATTTTTCAGTGCTTGTATAATCTCACTTTTATTGGTTCCTATAATCTCCAGGATGTTAGTAAGGTCTTCAATAACTTCTAAAGATTTTTTATGACCGAGATACCGTCTGATGATGTAATAAATATTACTGATACTAACCGCAGATACATAAAGTTCTACTTTGCTTTGTTCATTCAGGTCGAATAATTCACTTGCCGGATTAAGATGCGGCTTACGGTCTGTAAAGAAGTCAATGATTACATCGGAATCTACGAATAGCTTATGCACCATACTTCTTTGCCAACTCTTCTGCCAGCACTTCTTTGTAGTTGATGGGGTTGGCTGTCTTTATGATTCCTCTAAGGCGCTTAACCCGTGGAGATAATTGGTCAGGTTTAAGCTGACGCTTTTCGGTAGTTAGTAGTTTAAGATAATTTTCTACCAATTCAGAAAGACTTTGCCCCCTTTTCTTTAGCATATGCCTTAGCTACCTCTATGACTTCTTTTTCTACCGTCAATATAAGCTTCGTACTCATATTCAAATACACATGTCTTATTTTATAAATTAATACGTATTATATCCATAAAATACTAACGTAAATTCAATACTCCAGTTTATTTTTCTGTATTAGTCCAATAATCATAAGCCGCTTTGGCTGCATTTGCAATGGTCACTTCTCTCGTCTTTTTAGGATCATATGAATCTGAAACGAAGACCGTAATGGCTAAATGATTTCCATCAGGTAATGTAACGATTCCCGCATCATTCGTGGCCCGGGTCAGTCCGTCATACGTTCTTGACGAGCCTGTTTTATGCACCAGCTTAGCCTCCGGAGGTAATAGTGCTTTTATTCTACCATCAAACCATTTGTTGGACACCGACATAAATTCTACCAACAAAGCTCTGCTGCTTTCGGATAGGTAAGTCCCCTTGTAAAATAGTTCCAGAAGTTCATTCATCGCTTCCGGGGTAGACCAGTTCTGATATTGTATGGTGTCATTGGCTACCTGCACCATTTCGGTGGTAGCAATGGCGATGTTTTTTACCCCCAGCTCATGCAGTTTGGTTTGAACGTTACTCGGGCCGCCCAATAACCTGAGCAGAACATCGCAGGCCGTACCATCACTTTTTGAGACGTTGTATTCCAGGATCTCCTTAATGGTAAGGGTTACTCCTTCCGGATATTCATCACTGAGGGGGCTATGTCCTGCAGTTGGGATGTATTCATTGGGGTCAATAACTATGCGATCGTCTAATGAAAAGTTAGCCCTATCAACTTCATGGAGCATGACCATAGCTATGGGAAACTTGTACACGCTTTGCATCGGAAATCGTTGGGTTCCGTTCCAGGAAATAGACTCCCCGGTTTCAAGATGTAAAGCACTGACACCCAGTTTACCGTTCAAACTATCGGCAATGGTTTTGAATTGGGTTTGGAGTCTGTTTTGGCCTTGTAGGGGAGAGGTTATTATCAAGGCTAAAATCAGAGTACTTGTTAGGTTGAGAGGGGTTTGCATGTTTTGATTGTTGATGTAACGAACAGGAGTAAGGCAACGTAGCAAATCAAAGTACCTGAGTCACTGTCCACGGTAGTAAAGAAAGAGAAAAGAACCGTACAAGGCAACCAGCAGGAAACCGACATTTATTCTTACCCCACGTGTTAGAGACTGGCCTCGTTCTGTAAGCCCCCATGTGTACACAGTGAGTGTGCCTTTATTATTTTTATAACACCCATGCTGAGACGCCAAAATCTTTCTCTTCAGACTTTAGACCCTAAAAGTTCCTGCATTCAACATATCTTGAGGTTTAATACCTAACTCGTAATTGATGTAAAACAATTCTCAATTTCGCAACCTATGTTGCCATAAGTTGAATTAGAATTCAGGTTTTTCTCGCGGATTGTGTTCTTCTAACTTACCTATAGGTATCATCTAAAAATGAGTATGCGTCCCATTTGCCAGAAGCAACGAAATTACCAGTCCCTATTGTCCATCCGAAAAGCTCAGTTCGCATATTCATTTTAGTGTTTGCTATGGCCTTTATTTCATGTTCTGATAAAGCTTTAAGTCATCAATACTAATGTTATCTCGAGTGACTAGCTTATAATGTTTTTCTTGAACCACCTTAATTTGATAATCTTGAACTGTCAGTTCAAATAATGCTATTAGATCATCCTCCACGAATTGTGCGGAAATTGCCTTGCAAATTAGATTAGGATACTTTTCAGCACAGCACCTTATATCTTGATTAGTTTGAACCACTGATAGCTGATCGCTACCACCTTTAGCTTGTACTGGTATTACAAAGTGTCTTCCACTATTATCAAGGCCAACATAAATCTCGTCAATCTCAATTTGACCTATGTCTTTCACTGTTGTTCTCAAATGATTTTGAAGTGAGTAGGTCGTCAAGCCTAAGAAAATGTCAATCAATCTATTGTACCTAATTTTTGCAAGTAGAGCTTGCTCATCCGAAAGAGAATACTTTGTTACAATTTCAGGAGTTGAGTCTGGGATCTTGATGGTTAGCAGATCATCATTAGGAATTATTCTATTAATCCTGACTAGCTTAAAGCAGTACTGAGCCCGTCCTTTACCCTCTATTATCCATTCTTTACCTTCGGTTTGAGTTTTAATTATAGAGTTAGGAAATGGGATCCTGTATCGGACAGCATAAATTACATCACCCAGGTTTTTAGGTAAATCAAAGCCAAGTTTTTCAGAAGATTCGATTAAGTCATCTCGATGGAAAACTATTTCTTTAATTCCCTCTTTATAATTTGAGAGGAAAATGTCTTCTATTAGTAGTTGATATCTATTCTGTTTTTGCCCCACTTAGGCGAATTCAATTTCTAATTGTTTTCTCTTTTTTTGACCATTTTTTCTATCCCGCTTTCCTATAGGGTTATCAATTCCCCAATATTTACAGGCAGATGTGATATCCATATAAATTAAGCTTGATTCTCCTAATTTAATTTTAGTTTCTGGTAAGAATGGCTTATATGGAATCACCTTCATTATTTCGCTTGCAACGGAGTACGCCAAAGGAGGAGGAACAGCATTACCAATTTGGCGAGCACCATGCCATTTAGTAGTGTTAAATCGGAACCAATCAGGAAAACCATGAAGTCTAGCCATTTCTCTTACCGTAACACACCTTGGTTCTGAATAGTGAATAGGACGTGGACTAGTAAAAGCACCTCTTGATGAGTCAGTACCTGCTCGCAAAGTATTTGAAACTCCGGACTCAGATAATTTATAAAATCTAGAAATTGGCTCGACCGTACCTTGAGATGTATTCTCAAATCTGTTTCTTGATATTTCTGTATGTTCTGTTCTTCTACTGCTTGTCAAAATTTTCGAATTCCAAACTCTTTTATATCCAAACTTCCATGCGGAATCATTGGAACATCGCATTTGAGCAGAATAACCGAGAGCCCTATTTTTATATTTAGTGGTAACTTGATCGTCTGTCAGCAATTCCTCGTAATCTTCAGCATTGGGGAGGTCATCCAGTGCTTCTTTACAGGTTATTAAGTTTTGGCCTGCGGCCGGGTATTCTGGTAATTCCTTTCCAGCTTTAGAACCAATCAGAAAAAGACGTTCCCGACTTTGAGGCACATTAAAATCTTTTGCATTTAGCACTTTCCAGGGCAAGCGGATATTGTATCCCAATTCTGTGATCTCTTCAATTATCTCATCAAGAAACTTTCTATGCTTACCAACTGTAAGTCCCTTAACATTTTCAAATACAAAGTTCAAGGGTTTCAATTCCCTAATAATTCGGATGTAATCTTTTACTAGCGAGTTCCTTGGGTCATCAAGCGCTCGTTGACCAATTAATGAAAATCCTTGACATGGCGCTCCTCCAACTAAAACCTCAACTTTATCTTCTGTACTTAAACCACATTCTTTTCTAATTAGATCACCAGTTACTCGTTGAACTGGTTTTGTAATTACCTTGGAATAAGGAAAATTGTATTCATGGATTGCCGCATGTACTGGATCGATTTCTACCGCACATATAATGTCAAATCCTGCTTGTTCAAATCCTAAACTCAGGCCTCCTGCTCCTGCAAATAGATCTACTACTTTTGGTCGTTTAATCTTGCTCATTCAGTTCTGACTATTATGGGTGAGAAAAAACGTAATTCATAATTAAACACCAAATGTTTATCACAATAATTTGCTAGAAAGTTATTGGCCCTAACGGTCTCGGCTATGAGTAGTTGCGTAGGGTTAGCACTCAACTTTGCAAGTACGCACTAAACTGAATCCTCAAGGATTTCCAGAAGTAGGCGAGTAATAGCAATGAATTATGGCCATGTGTGAGTGGTCCCTTTTCGGTCGCTTTGTCAATTTACTTTTTCGGTGTTTTTTGACAATTCCGTATGTTGCGATTATAAGTACACGACAAAATCAGAATCAAACCACCGGATGAATAAAAACATGAGTAAAACACTAAAAAAGCCAGATTACTGCGCATTAAATTGAAGATTCATCCGATGCATCTTTCCAATAAGTAAGTGTTTTAAACTTTTGTCGTGTACTGTGAACAAGCATTTCGTTTTGCCATCATCGCTGCGCTTCGTTCGGGAACAGGCTGTGTTCTACATAAGGTGCTCGGCAGGGCTTTAGTTTTCTTTTCGTGCCTTCTCCACCATCTCGCTTATTGACACGTCATCTATGAAAACATCTTTGAGCGCGGCTTCACCGGATTTGACCGCTACAAGCGCATAGGCAATGGTCGTAGTATCCCTTTGTGCCTGGCGGTAGGTGGTTTCTGCCTGAGGGGCTTTGTACTC
>JBCDHA010000293.1:0-5420 GCA_038750705.1 Bacteroidota bacterium | reverse complement strand
GTCATAATCAGGTTATCGGATAAGTTAGATACTTTTTTATCAATGGTTTCAAGTATCCCTGATGACTCTCTAAATCTTACTGCAGCTTCAACCTCCTCAAACTCCGCGGTTAACAATGGAGCAACCGGCACAGGTGTGGAAGCAACGCTGCCTTCATTGCTAGAAGTAACAACACGGTATATAGAATTGGACCCGGAATGGAATTGATCAAAACCCGTTTCGAAAATGAAAAAATGGATAATCAGAATACACGACGCCATTCCGATAGAAAGCCCCATAATATTCACTATGAAATAAGCGGGAGACTTTAGAATATTGCGAAGGGCTATTTTGAAATAGTTAGAAAGCATTTAAAATACGTTTTGATCTGTGACATTCTATGTTTATGCCAATTATTTATATTATTGATTATCAGTATATTACGAATATTATGAGTTTAAAAACTGTGTCATAGTGATACATTATTTTGTATCACTATGACACAACTTTGCGCTATTCATATCGTAGACTTTCTACCGGATTTTTTAATGTAGCTTTTAGTACCTGATAGCCAACGGTTAACGCGGCGATTACTAATATGAGCAATACGGGTAACGCAAACATCCACCATTGCATGGCTATGCGGTAAGGATAACTCTCCAGCCACTGCGTCATACTCATTAAACCCAAAGGCAGAGCCACTACCACGGAAATGGCGATGAGTATGAGGTATTCGTTAGAAAGCAGCAAATATAACCGGGCTGTTGAGGCACCCAGTACTTTCCGTATCCCAATTTCTTTTGTTTTTTGAATGACCGAGTAGGACGACAGGCCGAAAAGCCCAAGCCCGGCAATAGCCATCGACATTACCGCAAAGAAGGATATGATCGTACCAAACTCACTGTCCGACTTATATTGTGCATCAAACTGCTGATCGAGAAAATTATAATCAAAGGGCGCTTCAGGGAAAAATTTATTCCAAATGCCTTCGATTTCGACCAATGTGCTCTTTAAATTCTCTGCCCTTTGATTCGCCGGTAAGGATTCATCAACATTTAATGATAGCGAATAGTAGTTGCTCCAGCTGCTTAAAACAAAACCACAAGGTTCAATCCTGTTTTTCAAGGATTGCTGATGAAAATCCTTGACTACACCCACTACGGTCAAATCGGGAAACATTCGGCCTTCCACCAGTTTTTCCCCGATGGCTTCTTCTGCTGATGAAAACCCGAACAAGTCTAATGCCTTTTCATTGATTACAAAATCCCCACGGGTAAACGTACTTTCACCGTCGCGGTAAAAGTGACCGGCCACTAATTCCAGATCATAAGCATTCACAAAATCACGGTCGCAGGCGATGAGCATAATATTTTTTCGGTCCTCGTCATTGGACGTAGCCTTACGTATAATCGTATTCCATCCAATCGGCTGCCCCGGTGTAAAACTTGAAGCTGTCATGTAATTCACCGAATTTAAACCCACCACTTCTTCTTTAAATGAGTTAATGGCGTTTCTCATTTCATTGTCTTGGGCCGAAATATTATTTGGAGGCGAATCCAACAGCAGCACATTATCGATATTTACGCCCAGGTCCTGATTTTTCATAAATACGATTTGTTGGTAAATGACGTAAGTACCGGTAATCATCAACGTGCTGGCGATGAACTGAAATACCACAAGCCCTTTTCGTAAAAGCGCACCTTTTCCAAAAGAAGATATTTTGCCTTTAAGCACACTAGTAGGATTAAAGCCAGACAGCACAAAAGCGGGATACAGGCCTGAAAGCAAGGAGCCCACAATAAGCAAAGACGCCGTTCCGGACCAGAAGAACCATGAATGGCTGGGCGCTATCTGCATAGGGTTGGTCAACGAACTTAGATATGGAAGCGAGACCTGTACCACAGTAAACGCTAAAATCGCGGCCAAAATGTTGATAATAAAGGACTCAATGATAAACTGTATCCGTAGTTGATACGTCAAAGAACCCAGCACTTTGCGCACACCTACCTCTCTGGCGCGCTCCATAGCTCTTGCCGTGGATAAGTTGATAAAATTGATCCATGCGATGCAAAGTATAAAAATACCTATCAATGCGAGTCCGTAAAGGGTTTGTTCTGCCGTGTTAGTGATGGTGTTATCTTCCTGAAGTATGTTGAGGTGTAGATCTTCGAGAGGTAGCAAATTGAGACGCCACGTATTGGCTTCATCATTGAAATTAGGATCATTTTCAATGAATAGGTTGATAGCCGTACGGATCTCATGTATTGGTTTTGCACTTTTTAAATATGTACTGGTGTTCCAGTTTTCCCAGCTATTTGTGGCGCCCGCACCTTGTATAACGTCATAGGTGGACATGGAGAGGAGTACATTAAGGTCAAAATCAGTGTTAGAAGGCAAATCTTTAAAAACGCCCACAATTTCAAAATCTCGATCTCCAATATTACTCCGTAGTGTAATGGTTTGGCCAATAGCCTGATCAGGGTCGATGAACTTACTCACCAATTTCTCAGGAAGCACAACTTTCATTGGTTCATTCATTTTGGCGCAGGAACCTGATATCATTTGGAGTCCTAAGGTGGATTCAACATTCCCATCACAAAAATAAACCCCTGATTGCTCGAAGGTTTGAACATTTCCATTTTTCTGATAAACCAGACTGTTGTTTTGATAGTCGATGTTTACAAGCCGAAAGGCATCGTCTACCACAGGCTGTTCCATGAGCATGGGCTGTAACGCTGTGCCAGGATAAAAATATATGGTGGTGCCGGTTTCCTGCTCACGTTCAAAATATACGCGGTAGATATTTTCACTCTCAGGAAAAAACTCCTCATAACTAAACTCATAGCTCACATAGTAAAAAATACTGAGACAAGCCGCCATACCTAATGCCAGGCCGGATATGTTAATGAAGCTGAACATCTTTTTCTTCAGAATACTGCGTAAAGCTATTTTGTAATAATTCTTGAACATGGCTGTAGATTTGTTTACGAACTGGTAGTTATCTATTCCAATGCCAAATAAATAAAGTATTGATTATCAAATAGTTATTTTAAAACTTGTTAATAAATATGTATCATAATGACACATTAATTTGTGTCACTGTGATACAGTCATTAGCTTTAGAATACACGAATAAGCTATGAATAAAAAGAAAGGCCGCGTACTGATTATTGATGATGATGAAGATGTACTTATTACCGCCAAGATGATTTTGAGGAGTCAGTTTGAAAAAGTACAAGTAGAATCATCACCCAAACAACTGGAGACCATTATCAAGTCGAAAACGCCCGATGTGGTCATTCTGGATATGAACTTTAAAACCGGGGCCACCAGCGGCAATGAAGGGTTGTTTTGGCTTAGGAGAATACGGGAACTCGATCCACAGGTTCATGTAATTATGAACACGGCCTACGGCGATATACAACTGGCGGTAGAATGCATGAAAGAGGGGGCCATTGATTTCCTGGTCAAGCCCTGGGAAAAAGAAAAGCTGCTATCCACGGTACGCAATGTATTTGACTTAAAGGAAAGCAAAGAAGAAATTACCCGGTTGGAGGGCACGTCTAAAGCTTTTGAAAATGACCTTCGATTGGCCCATGGTAGTCTGCTTGGTAAGTCTCCTGCTATGCTGGAAGTGTTCTCTATTATAAATAAGGTAGCTAAAACAGATGCTAACGTCCTCATTCTCGGATCTAATGGAACTGGAAAAGAGTTGGTCGCGAGGGCATTACACGATACATCCCATCGTAATAAAAAGCCCTTTATCAAGGTGGATTTGGGTTCTATTACAGAATCACTTTTTGAATCCGAGTTATTTGGTCATAAAAAGGGCGCTTTTACCGATGCGAAAGAAGATCGTGTCGGACGATTTGAAATGGCCAAAGGCGGAACCTTGTTCCTTGACGAAATAGGTAACGTACCCCTTAACCTCCAGGTAAAGCTGTTGTCCGCTTTGCAAAACCGATCTATCTCCCGAGTGGGTGACAATAAAGAGATCCCCATAGATATCCGTCTTATTTGCGCTACGAATAAACCGGTTCATGATCTGGCCGAACAAGAGGGTTTCAGGGAGGATCTATTATACCGAATTAATACCGTGGAAATCAATGTGCCGGATCTGAGTGACCGCAAGGGAGACATTGAACTTTTGGTCGAACACTATCTACAGGTTTACAGTAAAAAGTATGAAAAATCCAATGTTCAGCTCAAAGCGGAGACGTTAATAAAACTCAGGGCCTACAGCTGGCCCGGCAATGTACGTGAACTTCAACATGCGGTCGAAAGGGCTGTGATCATGTCAGGCTCCAATGAAATCGGGCCTGAAGATTTTTTAATCCGCAAGGTAAAGGCGGCAAAGTCTAAATCGAGCACCTTGAACGTAGAAGAACTGGAAAAGCAGGCCATCATCGACGCACTTGAAACCTGTAAGGGCAACTTGAGCAAGGCCTGCAAAGAACTGGGCATGGGCCGCAGTACCCTGTATAGAAAAATGGAGAAATATGGGTTGTAAAGAAGGCCTCCGGTATCGCAAATAACTCCATTCTGGTTAGCTCTCAGAAATGATCGGGGTGCGGATTGTTACCTAAGGATTAACAATCGGCGTTGGTTGATTACTTACCGTTATCCTGAGGTCACATCATGGTTATTAGAAGAAAAAAACGGCTTTTAATATGGTTAAAAGCCGTTTTTAATGTAAGGGCCGCAGGATTCGAATGTTTCACTTTTTCGAAAAACGTACCATACCCTCAAGAATTGACATTCGATAGCCTAATTAGTTACCAAAATACCCATGTGTGCAGATGAAAAGCAGGACCGCATTCAGCAGGAAATTTATTTTATCATCATTAAAGAACTTGAGTAATGCAGGAACGGCTTAAAAATTTAGAGATCTATTTGAGTATAATGGGTCTCAGTATCGAAGGTCTTGACCGTATTTTCGATGACTACAAATGGGAAAATACGAAAGAGGCTCAATTGTATTATCGCATAGAATACGCAAAAAAGCAGTTCGAAGAAGAACTGGCTAAAATTTTAGATTACATTAACAGCTATAAGTCATGAACTATCTTAAATCTAAAATCAAAACCCCAAAATTAAACTCTACGCGTTATCCTCATTCTTCATATTTGCGATTATTTTGGCAAGTTGCGGCTCAGGAAAACAGTACACTCGCTACACCCCGGGCATGTTGAGGCAGGATAATAAGACCACATCTCCGGTGTACAAAAATACTAAACCGCTCAAGCGAAAAAACTGGCAGCGGTACGCGAAGTATGAAAAACCGATAGAAAGCAGTGCGATAGTTAGTCGTCCTTTAAAATCGATATAACTACCTGTTTATCAACATGTTTAGGGGTAAAATTTGTGGATAATTTTTGCAAGGAAATGCTTATATTGGGTTGAAAACCTTGCAGAAATGTTACAGGAAAATTTAAGCGATC
>JBCDHA010000292.1:0-5439 GCA_038750705.1 Bacteroidota bacterium | reverse complement strand
GCCTCATCCACTATGAATATCGTATCTTGAGCATAATTCTTTTGAAGCTTAAAATAAAAGCCTCCCCCGGAAGTATTTACTTGCTTGTAAATCCGCTTATGTATAGTGAAAGCCATCCTTTTAGAGTAAGCTGACAACACTTTAGCGGCCCGGCCGGTGGGTGCGAGCAGAACGTATTTGAAATTGAAAGATGGTAAAACAGAAACCAAAACACTAGTTAGAGTGGTTTTACCGGTACCTGCATATCCCTTAACCAGTAAAACCTTTGATTCACCTTCATCTTTTATGAGCCAATCGATTGCCACGAATGCAGAATTCTGTCCGGCGGTGGGCTCAAAAGGTAGTTTGTTTCGTAATATTTCCGAAGCCTTGGGCAAAACTATTTATAGTTGTCGTCAGGAAATATTGTGACCATTGTTGCACTTGCTTTGGCTATGAGCTTTTCATGACCTTTATTGGATGCCAGCACTTCAGCTTCACAGAAATTCATTTTTCGCCCCTGCTTCAATACCCAACCCCTCGCTATCAGCTTATCTCCAATTCCGGGATTCAAATAAGAGATCTTGATTTCACCGGTTACAACGCTACAATCTTTAGGAACCAACGTAACAGCGGCAAATCCTGCTGTAATATCAGCTAAAGTAGCTACTAAGCCTCCATGAGCAAACCCTTTTTGCTGCTGATGCATTTGCTCAAAATTCAACCATCCTTCGGTACTTCCCGGTTCAATAACGTCTAGCGTAAAGCCGATGTGTTGCATAAAGTGCTGTTTGCTAAGGTGGTCTATAATTCTATTTTTAAAATCGGGATTGTAAACCTTCATTGATTATTTTTAACGTGATTTCTAAGTATCACCAAAGTACCAAAACCGTTTAATTTGAAGCCCAGTTTGTCAGATTTATATGCAAATAAAGTACGGGTACGTATATGTGGTATTCTAATAGAAAGTGATCGGCTGCTGCTAATAAATCACAAAGGAATTGGAACACTTGGAAACCTTTGGGCGCCACCGGGAGGCGGGCTTGAATTTGGTGAGTCTGCTGAAGCTTGTTTGGAACGGGAGTTCTTAGAAGAGACAGGCCTTGAAATTCATGTGGGTCCTTTTCTATTTGTAAATGAATATCAAAATGGACAGTTTCATGCGGTAGAACTTTTCTTTAAAGTAGAAAATAGGGGAGGAACTCTCATTAAAGGCTCTGACCCTGAATTAAAGCCGAAAAATCAAATAATAAGTAAGTTGAAATTTGTGACTTATTCAGAATTGCAGGTTATCCGCAATGAACAGAAGCATAATATGCTATGGAAATTGTCAGAAATAAATGACCTGCTAAATATCTCAGGCTATTTTAAATTTTGCGAATAATTGCATTAATTAGCATATTCATTAATAATGTATTACTGGTTCAAATAATTAACGTTGCACCAAAAAAATCCCAAAAATGAACGTAACTAAAATTGTTTCAATATTATTTCTAATTGGCAGTATTGGTTTAGGATATTACCTCGTAAGTAGTGTAAAATCTACCATTGATGAACGAGCGTTAATAGCTGAAAGGGAAGCGGCTATCATCGAAAAACTTATGCTCATTAGAGAAGCTGAAATTGTGTACCAGGAAGTAAACGGAAATTATACCAGTGACTGGGATAAGCTTATCGACTTCATAGAAAATGGCGAGTACCCGATTATTCAAAAGAAGGAAACCGTAGTTACTTTAAGTTATGGTGCAGATAGTTCCATTATCACCATTGATACGCTTGAGATCATTGCCGCTAAAGAGAGGATCTTCAAGGAAGCTTATAATGTAAACTCCGCTAATAATGGGATTTTTCAAGGGTTTAAGCTGAAAGTTGGCGACTATGCCACTCAGGGAAGTGGGGCCTATACACTCAACCAGAATGGTAAGGATGTGACACATAAGTTCAAAAACAGCGGAGTAATTACTAACATACAGGATGTTTTCGAGGGCAGTCAAGTGTCAAAGGGTGATCTTTTAATGACCATAGTGGCGAATAAATTTGACACGAATACGGATGTATCAAAATTAGCGTTTGTGCCGGGGTACGATGATGTAAAATTTCAGATCTATGCAGCTGAAGTTGATAAAAGCGGATCCTTGGTAGATGTAGTAGAGGTTAAGAATCCCAAGCCGTTCGACCCTACGAGAGATGAAGATAACGAAGCCAAGAACAAGCAACCTTTGCGCTTTGGGTCAAAAACAGATGTAACTACCTCGGGTAACTGGGAGTAATACCTTGGATACAACTGCTGCCGGTTACAGGTTAATAAAAAAGATTAAAGACGACAAATTTGATGTCGATAGCCTGCATGATTACAATCTTCATATACAAATTGGAGTCAGAGACCTGCAAATAGCGGTCGTCGACTCGAGCAATAACAAATGTCTGTTGCTTGAGGATTTCCTTCTTGAACCCGCAAAGACTTATGCAGAGCTTCTGAATATACTCAAAACTGTTTTCTCAGATCATCACTTGCTGATGGCCGGATTCTGGAAGCGAGTTCGGGTGAGTGTAAAAAACAGTAAGTTTTCATTAGTTCCTTCTTCACTGTTTGTGCAGGATGCTTTGATGGACTACTTAAAACTCAATGCCAGAGTAAATGAGAAAACTGAAACTGTTCTTTACTATAAGCACATAAAAACTACGGCCACTTGCGTTTTTGCCGTTAATACCGGTATTTATAACTGGCTGAATGAACTTTATGTAAATACAGATCTCGTTTTTATTCACCAGTCTAGTGCGCTGATAGAAGGCGTAATTAACAATGCTCAAATTCATAGAAAGGAGAGTATGTATCTTTACATAGACCGATTTAAGCTGCATATAGTCACACTTAAAAATAACAAACTCGAATATTACAATCAGTTTACTGTTAAGCAATTTAACGACTACATTCGCTACATTATGCTGGTAATGAAAGGGCTTAACCGTAGCCAGAAAACCAGTGATGTCGTACTCTGGGGTTACATTGGCAAGCAATCGCCGCACTATAATGAATTCTACAAATACATTAAAAATATATCATTCGGAGATAGACCAAGCTATCTAAAATATGGGTACATGTTCGACGAGGTACAGGATCATCATTTCTTTGACCTATACAGCATGCATCTGTGTGACTAGCCTTTTTATATCCTATTAGTGGAAAAGAAAATCGCGATATTTCCAGGTTCGTTTGATCCTTTTACCAAAGGCCATGAGGACATTGTGCTCAGAGGGCTTAAACTCTTCGATGAAGTGATCATTGCCATTGGCTACAACAGCCAGAAACACAAGCGCTATTTCGAAATAAACGAGATGGTAGACTACATAGAAAATGCATTTAAAGGTAATGATAGCATAAAAGTGATAGTATATAATGAGCTTACGGCAGAACTGGCTAAAAAATACAATGCGCGGTTCCTGCTTCGTGGGCTTCGAAATACCACTGATTTTGAATACGAAAACAGCATTGCTCAGGTAAATAATTATCTTAACGACGATCTGGAGTCAGTTTTTCTGATCACCTCTCCTCAATTTGCCGCCATTAGTTCGTCTATTATTCGTGAGGTACACAAATATGATGGTGATGTGAGTGATTTTTTACCCTACAAACTATAAGGATCACTTCTTGCTTTTAACCGAGTAGGGAACCGATTCATCGAGTAGCAAAGCCTCGTGGATTACTTCTTTAATAGCTCCCTCAGGCAAATCTGATAATTTGGCTATCTCAATACTCATAACCTGCTTTCTCCCTTTACCGGATAATAATTCCTGCTGATTTGAAAGCTCATTACCTCTTAAAAAACAGAAATCCACCGTTTTTCTCTTTGTAGGATTTAAATAACAGATCCAACTACGCTTATAGTAAAAAGGTATTTTATAACGAATTTTGGGAATAAGCTCCAGTTCGTCAGCCAGCGCTAAGTGCAGGTAATTTAGAATTTTTCGCTGCTCGCCTTCATAGTTTTGAATAAAGTCATCTACGGCTACCACCTAGCTCAGCTGTTTTTCTTTTTTGAAGTATTTATCAAAAACGAAGGCTATGGATTTATAAGAATGCTGCAATGCGTGGAACACTTCCTTGGGTGTCATAAATCTTAGCTCCTCAATATCCTCTTCCAGTTGAGGTTTCATATTTGAGCCGTCTGTAAGTGTCATAGTATACCAAACTGTCTTTTTCAGGATCTTGTTCTTTTTCATTGTATATGTATGCCAGGTAGTGCAAAGCTTCTTTTTTACTGCCACCTTGATATTACATTCTTCTTCCACCTCGCGCTTGGCTGCTTCTATGTCACTTTCACCAGGGTCAAGTTTCCCCTTGGGTAAATCCCACTTTTTCATTCGATAAATCATCAAAAACTTTTCCCGCTTTTTCACCACTCCGCCGGCTGCTTTTATAACCTTGAACTTCTTTTTTAAGAATTTCTTTATTCCCGCGTAGTCGTCAACAGAAAGTGTTAAGGCATAAAGCCCATGAGGTATAGCCGTGTCCAGAACATCCAGCAACTTATTAACGTCTGTTTGACGGGCGTGCTTTATCCAGGTACGGTGCAGCAGCTTGGCAAGCGTTATCGGCTCGCTATCTGCATCGATTATAGTATTAAACTCGCGTTTATCGGGATTTTCCTCAGGTCCAATAATTCTAACCTGAATGTCATTGATGAAGAGATTCATCCGCCTTTTTTTGGTGCGTTTAACTCACAAATGAATGAAATTATTGTCATCACACAAATAGAAATTAGTTTTTTTAATGAATATCTTCGCCATATGATGAGCACAAAAGAAAGTGGTCTTGGGATGACCATAGCAGGAAAACTACTGGATATAGGAGCTATAAAGCTAAGTTTGGAGCATCCATTTACATGGAGTTCCGGCTGGAGGTCGCCCATATACTGTGATAATCGATTATCACTCTCCCACCCGGAGCTTCGAAAATTAATAAAAACAGCCCTTTCTCAAGCCATTAAAAACCAGTTTCCCGGAGTTCAAGGCATAGCGGGAGTGGCTACCGCGGGTATTCCCCAAGGAGCCCTGGTGGCCGATGAAATGGAACTCCCCTTTTTGTACGTACGCTCCAAACCTAAGGGACACGGTATGGAAAATCTTATAGAAGGTAAGGTTGAGCCTGATCAGAAGATAGTGGTTATTGAAGACTTGGTTTCTACCGGAGGCAGCTCGCTGAAAGCCGCCGAAGCATTAAAACAGGCAGGTGCAGAAGTTTTAGGTATGGCCGCAATATTTACTTACGGATTCGATTTGGCAGAACACAACTTTAAAGAAGCCGGAATAACTTTGACCTGCCTTAGTAATTATGAATATATGATCCAGGCAGCTTTAGAAAGAGAATATATTAGGGAAAATCATCAGGAAGCGCTAAGGGCCTGGCGAAATGATCCTGCTTCCTGGGATCAGAGTAGCTAGAAATTTCATGGGCCAAAT